>JABJKL010000152.1 GCA_018660405.1 Pseudomonadota bacterium
CGTGAGCGCATCAAACTTAAAACCTTGGCGATGCGAAAGCAAAACCATTATGCTAACCGAGCAAATCAACTCAATTGATGGACGGGATACTCTCTTATACTAGAACCCGATCTGTCCAAAAGGTTCTGACGACGTACAGCAGGGAGTATTAACGCTTGGTATATGCTCCTGAACATGGAGTATCCATGCGGGCACGCTCGGTTTATACTAAGGAGTTCTGGCTTGCTGGTGCGCAAAATGATGCGGGCTATTGCATTGGTGTCACGCCAGTATTTAAACGCGGTAAAGATTTTAATTGGCCTGAATAATACAAGTAACTACAAAAATTGGGAGAACGAATTATGAATAACCGTTTATCGATAACCGCTGTTTTTTTGGGCAGCGTCGGAATGATCGCTTTATCAGGATGTTCACAGGAATCTGCCCCAGCACAGCAGGAAGCAGCTATGGAGGTGCAGCAACCTGCTCCAGAGGCGAGCACCACGGCAAGTATTGCAGCCGTGCCGGGCGAACGTGGCGGGCAAGATATTACTGGCCCGTATGACATTGTGGCCGATTGGCCGAAAGATATCTCAACGCTACCAGGCCACGAAGAGTGGACTTGGGGTGCGGGTCAAAGCGTGTTTGCCGAGAGCCCGGATCGCGTATACGTATTACAGCGCGGTGAGTTGCCCAATGTAGAAAGACCGGATCGTCGGCCGATATTTGATGTCGGGCCGAGTATATTCTTCCCCATTGGCCGTTTGCCCTGGCGCGACGCGACCGCATCGAGTCTTCCAGCTAATGGGGGCGCCGGAACTCTGGCAGAAGAGGGGATTACTCAATGGGAAGCCAACGGTGGCCGCATGGGTATCGATGCGCGTTGGGAACATTGTATCGTTGTGCTCAACGCCGAAGGCGATATTATTGAAGCCTGGACACAATGGGACGATATGCTACAGCGGCCGCATTTTGTCGCAATTAGCCCCTATGACCCGGAAAAGCACGTATGGATCGTGGATGACCACAAGCACGTAATTCACAAGTTTACCAATGACGGTAGCGAGTTGGTTCAGAGTATCGGTACTTATGGTGAGCTCGGCGATGACGAGACGCACTTTAATCGGCCTTCTTTTATGGCGTGGTTACCCGATGGCAGCTTTTTTGTGGCAGACGGCTATAACGGCAACCGGGTAGTGAAGTTTGATAAAGACGGGAACTATCTTCTATCCTGGGGAGAGCGATCCGATCGCTCCCGAAGCGACACACGGCCAAACTACTTCCACAATGTTCACGGTATTGCTACCCATCCGGAGACCAACCGCGTATTTGTAAACGACCGTTACAATCATCGTGTACAAATTTTTGACACAGACGGCAATTATCTTGATCAATGGAATTTTGGTCCTGCTCCGTCCGATGTACATCTATTCAATATCTCGGCAGATGGTCATCTTTGGGCGGCAGATCGAGGTACCAACAAGATTCTAAAGTATACTCTTGACGGTGATTTCTTATACTCGTGGGGAACCTGGGGTGATTTCCCCGGTGGCATGTGGGGAGTTCACGGAATGAGTATTGATCAGGACGGCAACTTCTATATCGCAGAAGTAGACAACGGCGGCGTGCAGAAGTACTCACCTCGGCCTGGTGCCAACCCGGACTTTTTGGTGGGACAGCCAGTACGGGATGCCTGGTAACACTTCGATCAGGACGATTTGCGCAACAGCGCACAATTGATACAGGCGGGCCCTATTCTGGGCCCGCTTATTATTTGCTACCTATTTGGAGACAAGGGGATGGCATACTCTGATAATAAGAGGGTACAAACTTACTTGTTTAAAAGGCTCCGCGCTTCATCCCAAAGCATCGTTTTGCTGGTTTATCAGTGAGGGCTCGCTAATTAAAGAACTTCTCGAAGGGGGACGTTCGTACCGTCTGCTAATACCATTTCCCGAATTACCAACGCCTGGCCTTCGTTTCTAGCGGCCAAGCCAGTGATAGTAATTTTGTCACCCGGTTTGAGTGTGTTCTTGGCCCAGCCTCCTCGTGCCATTTTATTTGGAGAAGTCATTTCACCTTGCCAATGCTGAATTTTTCCGTTGGAATCGGTAATGTCAAAAAGCAGCTGCACATGGGGATTAATAAAACGAAATTCTGTAACGGTGGCTTCAAGTACGATTGTAGTGTTTGTGTATGCGGCTCTGCCGTGATGCGCAATCGCGGAATTGCCAGACAGCAAAACAATCAGCCCAGCCAGTAAAGAGATATAAATTTTGACTCTCATTTACTCGTCCAGAAAACTCTCGAACGAGCTGAAATCCAAATAGTCGCCTGAACAACTTATTTCGCTGAGTTCCCAACTAGAAGGTGCCAGCTGATAGTATAAGGTCTCCGCGACCCATGGCTCGGCCAGAGCAATGGGATCTTCCATCGTCACATCGATCTCCAGGTTCAGTTTGTCGATGCGGCGATATACTTCAGTAACGCGCAACTGGTCGCTGTGTTGATAGCCAGCACGATCAAGCCATGTCCTCTCGTCGATACCAACCGTTGTTATTACAAATGTTGTGTCATCTTCCCAGTACCCCACTGAGTTGCCTAGCCACAATGCGATTGGATCTTCCGGGTTTGCTCGACCATCAGTATAGACGCGACGAATGGTGTGGTCGTACTCGTAAAGAAGGATAGTTTCTTTGGCGCTGTATACGACCTCAAAAGGATACGGATGGAAGTAGATTCGCGGAACTCCCGGCGGATAGCAACGGGTGAGTACCGGGTCGTTCGTTTCACTGAGCGCGAATCCACCCGCGTTGGAGTTTTTCGCTGTATCAAAACGTTCTTGACCCCAATCTGTCAGTTTTGGCGGTTCTGGTGTCCAGTTGGAGTTACTACGAAATTTACCTTCGGGGGCGACTCTGGTCCACACGCCCAAAAGATCGCGTGCAGGAGCAGGTCCGTTTTCGTACGGTGTGACTTCCGTGGGTTGCCCCGACCCGTACTGTGCAAACCCGGCGGTTGAAAAGCCCAACAAGGCAAACAATATGAAAACCACATTCGTTATTTGGCGCATACACTTATCTCTTTAGTATCTTGATGATTAAACTATAGTTATTGAAGTACTCGTCGTTGTGCGTATCAATCTTACTGGGGGAGTATTCCGCTGGTCCATGGCGCCATGTTTGTTCCATCCGCCAGAATTAATTCGCTGATCCTTACCGCATTGCCGCCGTTTCTGGCGCGGTCACCGCTAATTTTTACCTGGTCGCCCGGCTGAAGTGTAGTTTTAGTCCAGCCAGCTCTGGCAAGCCTGTTAGGCGCGGTGATCTCACCCCGCCAGTGCTGGAGTTCACCATCTTCGCCGGTGATATCAAAGTAAATCTGCACGTGCGGGTTAACGAAGCGAAATTCCGTTATGGTCGCTTGCAAAGAAACTTGCTCGGTTCCGTAAGCGGCTCTGCCGTGGTGGGCAAGCGACACAGTGCCGACGGCCAACAAGATCAGACCAGCCACCAGGGAGATGATGTGTTTGGTTCGCATAATAGGACTCTTTAAATATATAAATTCACAGTTAAACAATAAGGTTAAACGTAAGGTGAACAAAAGGGTGAACGAGCGATAGTTACGCGACTCACTCCCAAACGGGTTCAAATTTTTGAATCCGTTTGCCGTGTTCAACTTCGCCAGTATAAATATTACCAAAGGAATCAGTCGCAATGGCGTTGACCCAGTGGAGCTGGCCAGCGTAACGGCCGTTGCCACCAAACGAGCCTAGTGTTTCGCCAGATTGTCGATCTACCAGCCATACACGGTTGTTAGTTCCGTCGGCCATGTATAGATACTTTTGCTCCGCATCTCTGGATATCGCCAGTTTGTACATTGATCCGCACGGGGCCATTTCCGTAACTCTCAGGCCTCCACAACCTTCACCACGCCCGGGAGTGCCTTCGGCAACATAGTAGTCTTTCACCCAAGTGCCGTCTTTCTGAAAAATTTGAATGCGATTTTGTCCGCGCTCGCCGACGTAGACAAGCCCGTCGTTAGAGATTTCTAGAAAGTGCAGGTCAGGTACAAACTGTTCTTCTTCTGGCGGGCGACTTCCATCCCAATCATAGGGCGCGATTGGATCATTGCTTACTTCGCTCAGCGGCATGCCATGGCCGCCCCAGCCGCGTTTAAATTCGCCATCGTCCATACCGTAAACGAGTACACGCTTCCAATTTATAATGTATATTTCACGCGCATCCTGATCGAGTTGAAAGCGGCCTTTACGGGGCAACACATCGGTTTGCTGATTGTTTTCTTCCAGAGTTACACCTTCGGGTGGACGGCGACCAAAATCCCACACCAGTTCTCCTTCGCGAGTATATTTTTGGATGGTGTCCTGTGGGCCGAGGCCGCCAACCCAAACAAAACCATCTCTATCGGCGATAACCGTTTGTAACGATGTCGGCCATGTTGGGTGGTATCCAGGACCGCCCCAGGCGTTGATGACATTCCCCTCTTGATCCATTTCGATAACTTCGGGCCCACGTATACAGCAATCCGTTCGTGGTGGGTTTCCGATGCCACCAATTTCATCACCTTGAGCAAGATTACCGCGGTTCAAAAACCAGATATGATCCATATGATCCACATGGATACCAGTGACTTGTTGCATACTCCAGCGATTGGGCAAAGGTCCAGGCCAGAATGGATCGACCTGAAATAAAGGCGCTCCGTTTTCGTCTATTGCCTGAACTTTTTCTTGAGCGTATAGCGAGCTGGTC
>JABJKL010000043.1 GCA_018660405.1 Pseudomonadota bacterium
CCCCGTGAAAGAAATTATCGAAAACGCATCGTTCGGTCGGTGGACATTGATTGCCTTGGTGGTCGGTAATACGATTGGTGCCGGTGTTTATACTACGTCTGGTTTCGCGCTGGCGGATCTTGGTTCACGCGAATGGGTGCTGTTGGCCTGGATGGTGGGTGGTCTGATTGCCCTGTCCGGGGCTATTAGCTATGGCATGCTGGCCGAACGATTAACCGAGTCCGGCGGCGAATTTCTCTATCTGTCTCGTTCAATCCATCCGTTTGCTGGCTTTATTGCTGGGTGGGTATCGCTGCTTGCTGGTTTCTCCGGTGCCATTGCTTTCGCTGCGACAACGTTCGAGATTTATTTGCAATCAGCGATTCCATCGCTCACTGCTTTGCCAACCGATTCGATTGCGATCGCCTCAATTGGGTTTGCGGGATTGATCCATGTTATTCGGGTTAATACCGGCTCCGCGATTCACAACATCATCGTGGGTGTCATGGTTTTGGCGTTGGTCTATCTTTGCGTGTATGCAGGCGTCGGTTTAATCGGCGGAAGCTGGTCACCATCAAGTCCTGAATCCTACACTTCGGCATTTAACCTGGGCGCCTTTGCGACTACTCTGGTGTGGATTTCGTTGAGTTATTCGGGGTTTAACGCCGCGGTTTATGTTGCTGGCGAAGTCCGTGACGCCAAACGTAATGTGCCCAGCGCCATGATTATTGGCACGATTCTCATTATCGTATTGTACGTCGCAGTTAATGCCATTTTGCTTTACGCACCGTTGCCACAAGCTATTGCCGGTCAGGCAGGAATTACCGCGATTGCTGCCGAAGCGCTTGGTGGTGAAACGCTGAGAAAGTTTATCGAGCTTATGGTTGCGGTTTCCTTGCTAACTTCGGTGACGGCCATGATTTTGGCGGGCCCACGGGTTTATGCCAAGATGGCGGATGAAAATGCGTTACCGCGTTTTTTCAGGTTTAAACAAGGTTCTCCGCCGCGAGCTGCGATTTTGTTACAAGTCTTTGTTGCGGTTGCCATTACGTTAATCTCAGAGCTTCGCGACCTGTTGTCGTATTTGGGTTTTACGCTGTCAATATCGTTGGCACTAACCGTTTTCACGTTGTTCGTACGGCATATCCGATGGGATGAACGTCCCGCTTCGGCATTTTATCCTGGCGCTCCAGTTTTTTTCGTTTTGGCTACGTTGTTGTTTGCGTATTTATCGGTGAAATCCAATCAGACGCAATTGTTGGCGTTTCTTGCAACCACCGCGATTGGAGCAATTGCTTATCTAATCAAACATTATGAAACCTATTTATGCCAGAGAGTAAAATAAACTCTACCGAGCCAGTAACAGGCCGCTGGACGGATGAATTGGCGACCGGTTAGGGAGCCGCATGAATGCATCGCAGCAGAGTAGAGTAGATGCTGCTCCTACTGATCTATTTTATCGATAACTCATAACGGGGGAAACATTATGATATCAAAATCTTCCTGTCTTCTTCGTGGAGCAGCTGTGGCAGCGTTGTTGCTCGCAACAGTCTCCGCATTGCTATACGCACAACAATTACCAGATCCGCAGCGATTTGAGTCTGCGATTAGTCAATTTGAACAGCAGGACCGGGCGAATAGACCCCCAGAAGGCGCCATCGTGTTGACGGGAAGCTCCAGTATCGCCCGGTGGAGTGCCGCCGAAGCAGCAATGGCTCCATTGACGGTTATACTGCGAGGGTTCGGTGGCAGTGTAATGAACGATGTTTTGCACTATCTGGACCGGGTTGCGCTCGTTTACAATCCGCGCGCTATATTGATTTACGAAGGTGACAACGACACAGGTGCTTTTAACCCGATCCCCAACGAGGTGATTCTTGATCAGCTCAGGCAAATTATAAGTCGGATTCATGAAGCGTTACCGGAAACCAGAGTTTACGTGCTATCGGTAAAACCCAGTGTGTTACGTTGGAGCGTCTGGCCTGCTGCAGAGCAAGTGAGCGCGGGCTACAAAGAAATAGCCGAAAACGATCCTTTGGTTTATTACGTTGATGTTGCGACCCCATTGCTTAATGAGGATGGAAGTGTGAGGACGGACATTTATGTGCAAGACGATCTCCATTTAAATGATCTTGGCAACCAAATTTGGGGAGCTAGCATTAAGGCAGCGCTCATGCCCATTGAAGCTAAATTCGAATAGAAAACGAGCTCTGTTAACCACTACGAACATGCTCACTATCAGTCCAGGGGTAATATCTAATCCAAACCACCTGCATGTAGGCGGTTAAAAATTCTCATGAGGAGAAATAATATGCGATTTTTTAATTTCAAGACAATAGCAGTATTGATTTTTGCCAGCCTGGTGGCGTGCACAGAGTCGCCGGAGCCCATCGTTACTGAACAAGGAGTATCAGCAGATTGGATACTCACTAATGGTCAGATTTTAACGGTCGACGAGGAGTTTAGTGTGATGCAGGCGATGGCGATTACAGAGGGTCGAATCGTCGCTACCGGGTCGGATGAAGATATCAATGCTTTGGTTGGCGCAGACACCCAACGTACCGACTTGGCCGGGCAAACGGTTGTGCCGGGTTTGATCGATAATCATATGCACTATGTGCGGGCATCCAAACAATGGTATCGACAGGTGCGTTGGGATGGCGTTACTTCACGCGCACAGGCGCTGGAAATGCTCGCACAACGCGCCAGTGAATTGCCGGAAGGCGAATGGGTGGTCGTTATCGGTGGGTGGATCTACGCCCAGTTTCAGGATAACAGTGAGCTCTTTACTGCAGAGGAGCTTGGCGCGGCGGTGCCTGATACGCCAGTCTATATTCAGGAGGCTTATGCCCGTGGCTTTGTAAATACGGCTGCATTAGAGGCTGCCGGAATAACCACTGAAAGCGAGATTAGTGGACGCGGCAGTATCGTTAAAGATAATGCTGGTAATTTAACTGGCGAGTTGGTGGGCGCTGCGATGAATCTGGCAAGGGCGGTAATTCCTGAGGTCGCAGACGATGTTTGGGATGCAAGCTTGCAGGCATCCATTCAGAGTATGCACAAAATGGGACTTACTTCGGTGTACGACGTGGGTGGCAACACGGTTACTCCGGAATTTTATCAAGCAGTCGGGCGCGCGTCGGACAATAACGAACTATCCATGCGCGTTTTTTATTCCCTTAATGGACAGAACAGCAACAACGATACCGCCGAAGACATCATTGCAGAGATGAAAAGCCACACGCCGGATTTAGATGGCCTGCGTTTTGCACAATTCGGTTATGGCGAACAGGTATACGCACCCATGCGAGCCGGACCCGCCAGACCGGGGGCTGCGCCTTGGGAATTATCAGTCGAAGATCTGGAAAAATATCGTACCATAGTCACTGCTGCGGTAGAGAACGGCTGGCAGTTGCACGAACATTCACACGTGGAAGAAAAAATACAAACCGTGTTATCGGTTTATGAAGAGTTGAGTAAAACTCAAGCAATCGCTGATTTACGGTTGACCATCGCGCACGCCAATGGCATTTCTGCTGAATCAATCGAACGTGCGCGTGATTTGGGTATGGTGTTCGCGCTACACAGTACATCCAGAAACATGACACCGGAAGCTGCGCAAAGATCAGGCGAGGCAGGCACCCACATACCACCCATAAAAACCATACACGAACTGGGCGCTATCTGGGGGCTGGGCTCCGATTCAACGACAGTGGCAAGCCCTAATCCATTCCATGCACTAGGTTGGGTGGTGAGTGGTCGTTCTGCATCCGGAACCAGAACGTTTAATGAAAATGTTTCTCGTGAGGCCGCATTAGCCGCGCATACGCGCACCAACGCTTACATACTGTTCCGCGAACATCACCTCGGTAGCCTGGAACCCGGAAAGTTGGCCGATTTTGCCGTGCTAAATCGCGACTATTTGACCGTACCTGAAGAAGAGATCGAAAATCTTTATTCGGTTATGACGGTGGTTGGAGGCGAAGTGGTTTATTCAGCGCCTTAAGAGAAAGACGGGTGCGTAGTGTGATTTACTGTCGGTGCAAGAGACCGTGTTGTGGGCAGCCAGTGTGGAAAGTTGGCAGAGTCTTACCTGTTAGTTAACTCTTAAATGACTATGGAGGAGGGAGTGGGCTAAAAACGTCGGCATCAGCTATTGCCGTATCATTACCAGCGGCATTCGAGACAAAAACGGATACCTCGCAAATACCATCTATCGATCCCCGTTGTATGGTGGCCATGTTGCCGCTTTGGGAAAGAACAGAACAAGCATTGGAAGCAGAGAAAACAAAGGCGAGGGGTGGTGTGCCGGTAGAAGTGCCAGCATCGACATCGAAAGTCGTGTTGGCATTACCTGCAACAACGCCAGTAAGAACGGCTGTAGGCGGTGTAGGTGGTATAGGTGTTGTAGGAGATGATGAGACGGATGTTTGTGCGTGAGCAGGCAGTAGAACACTATTGATGATGGGTTGGTTCCATTGTTTTGGTACAACAAACGTACCGGTGGCTCCTATACCAAGGGCTTTAAAAAGTCGTCTGCGAGAGGACTTTATAGTTTTTTACTTTTGAGTTTACTTTTTTCAGGCACAGGAGCATCCTTCACCTAGTACCCTATCGTTTATACTATCAGCTTAAATGGTAAGAATAAAGCACAGGTTTGGTCCAATATTAAATGATTTTAAACAAAGACATAAAGCTGCTTATTGTTCATGGATGGAGGAACAAAACTATCATGATCCAAAAAGACTTTAAGACAGTCTAACAATTTCTTGACGGCATTCAAGCGGGTGCCTTCACCGTTCTGAGCAATTAGAGAATGAAGCGCACTAGTAATTTTATCGGCATAGTTCGGCAACACTATCAATGCAGCGAACTACGACGACTGCCTAACCCCTACAAAAGAGCCCCTTCCCTAGTAAGGAGGTCCCACCGCGACTCGCGTACCCATCGACTGCCCGCTCTCGGCCTCATCAACAATTGCGACGGCCAGATCTCTAGTGGATATAGCCATTTCGCCCTCGGCATTGAATAGCACCTCTTCGTCGCCAAGCCGGTACTCACCCGTGCGCTCTCCTGGCTCCATTATTCCCGGCGGTGGGGTAATTATGGTCCATTTCACGCCCGTTGATGCCTGGTAAGTTTCAAGCGCCAGCCAATGGCCGTAGTACTGGCCGTGACGAGGCGTACCTTCTTCCACATCCAGATTATCAAGACCCAAAACGCCGTTAATTCGCAACGTGGTACCGCCACCCACCTGTACGGCGCGAGGAGCCGCGTCGCCCAGTTGATTGGAAGCTTGAATGAACGTGGCGGCCGCACGAACCGTCGTTGCTTCTGCGGGTGTGTTGCCCGGGCCAACACCGCTCAATGAAAAAATTACCGCGTCGGCATCAGGAATGATTTCCAGCATCGAGTCGAGATTGGTGGCGTCGCCTGCTACTGCTGAGAAATTCGGGTGGTCTGTTGTCATACCATCGGGGTTTCTGGAGACGCCGATAACCTCGTGACCCCGGCTTAGCGCCTCGGTAACGATAAAATCACCGATTTGGCCACTGGCACCATAGATAACCAGAGTGGCGGCTGTCGCCTGAAGCGTCGGCAGGATGATCAGGCTGATAAGTGCGGCGGTGGTTGAGAGTATGCTACTGAGTTTTCTTTGAGTCATAGAGTTCTACTTAACGTTAGGCTACGGATATAGAAAGTATAGAACAGATACGAACTGATGGATGGAAGAATGTTAAAACCTGTCAAGAGATGCTCATAAATGAGAACGACACTACACTAGTTACCCCAATGTTTTGTATACTTAACACGTTCGGTCGACGCTTCTTTTCTTTTTTTGCATCCTCACCAGTTGAGCGAGATTCTGTTCAATCTGAGGTGTTTTCCCAGGAGACGATTTTTGAAATTTGTTCTGTGGTTAATTCTGCTGTGCCGGTTTAATGTGTCAACCGGAGTTTTCGCTGCGGCTATTGATGAACAGTCTGTTATAGGTACCCGGCTCCCTGGGCAATTGAGGGCAAATGTTTTGCTTCTCGATCAAGACGACATCCGATCGTATGCCGGAACATCGGCTATATCAGTACTGCAGAGCAATCCACTGGTTTTTACTCAGTTAGGTGCAGGGCGAGGGGCAAATAACAGCCTGTATCTCAGAGGTGCGGACCCAAATTTCACCCTGATTCAGGTTGACGGTTTGGCTGTCAACGACCCCACAGACAGTCGGGGAGGCGCCGTGGATATGGGCTCTTTTGGACTGCTTGGAATAGAATCGATAGATATTCTTGCCGGAGCATCGTCTAGCGTATATGGCTCGCAGGCACTGGGAGGTGTCATTAATATTAAAACTCGCGATGTTGTCGGAAGCGAGCTTTATGGGCAATTGTCGCCAGATGGCGACGGTTATAGTGCCGGGGTCGTGTGGGGCGATGAACAATGGAACCTGTCTACGCTTTATGAAACCGGAGATAACGACGTGCCTGGAAGCCGTTACACCGGTCGGAGTATCGTCGCCAGGCGATCAGTTGAACTCGACGCTGGCAGGAGTTTTGATGTTCATGTTCGTTATTTTGATAGTGACAGCATCGCATACCCAGATGATAGTGGCGGGGCTATTTATGCAGTCTCACCAGAACTTGAATCGCGGAACTCCGTGCATAAACAGATTGGTACAGCCTACCGTGTTGAAAACACCGGGGGTAGTAAGTTTTCGCTCAATGCGTCTTTTTCTCAAATAGCGCTTAAGGTCGATACGCCAGCTGTTTTGCCGGGTTTGCGCGACCCATTTGGTCTTCCTGCAATACAAGCGGACAGCAGCTATGAAGAGAGCAATATCTCGATAACCTGGCTATCCCGGCAGTATAGTGATGTTCGTGTATTGGGTGGTTTGAATTACCATCGATCGAGTGGGAAAAGCGATGGTGTCATAGACGTAGGATTTGATCTCCCATCATCTTTTGCGCTGCGAAGAGACCAATGGAGCGCATTTGCAGAGATGGTCTGGCGACCACTCGAGCAGCTATCCGTTAGTGGTGGTGGCAGGTATGAGTGGTTCCCGAACGGCGAGGTCTTTGTGCCGCAGCTCAACGTGGAATATACATCTCAAAACGACAGGCATACGTTAATGCTGAATTGGGGCGAAGGGTTTAAGTTGCCGAGTTTCTACGCGCTAGGTAACCCTTTGGTTGGTAATCCTGCTTTGGAAAACGAAACCTCGAATTCCTTTGAGATCAAATACAGCTTTGAGAGCATGAACTGGGCGTTGAGCGTGTCGGTGTTTCGCAACCAATTTAGAAATTTGGTGGATTTCGAGCCGGGACCACCGCCATCCTTAGTTAATAGAGACAAAGTCAAAATCACTGGCGCCGAACTGCAAACCAGACGAGTGTTATCAAACACGCTGGCGATAGACGCATTCGTCTCCGTTTTGGATATCGAAGTGGTGAATCAGCCTACGGTAAAATTAAGGGGCAGGCCTGAGTCAAGAATCGGCCTGCATATGGAGTGGAATCCTTATAGCAATCTTCAATTGAACTTTAGAGCGCGATATTCGGGAAGCTTACCGGACTCAAGCATCCCAACCGGGAACATCAATATTGAGCCAAGTAGCGTGCTTGATATTAACGTTATCTATACAATCAAGCCTAACTTCACAATAAATGGCTTTATTGAGAATGCATTGGGAGAAAATTACCAGACGAGTATTGGCAACATGGTTAGCGGGCCAACATTTTATCTTGGATTTCGCTACAAACTACAAGATTAATAGTTGGAAAAATGATCGAATAGAATCAGTGAGATTATATTGATAAGCCAAAAAAAATATTACATTGTGATCGTCTTGGTTGCAATGGGTCTGGCCGTTACGTTTGCTCCCGCTCTCCAACAAGCGTTAGACGACTGGCAAATCAAACGTCAGCTTTCCCATGGTCGGGAGCTGTCAACCGTCTACTGTACAGCCTGCCATCTGGAGCCACCGCCCGACATTCTACCCAGGCGAAGCTGGGAAATAGTGCTTGGTTATATGGGTTATATGATGGGTATGGATAACATCGATTACCTCGCCCATCATCCGGAGTTCGCTCAGGAGAATGTCAGGTCGAAACAAAGATTTCTTACCACGGAAAATATGATTCCAGACACGGCCTTGTTAAGCGAAAATGATTGGGAGACTCTGAGAAATTACTATATCGAGTCGGCCACTGAAGAAGCGCTTCCGCAGGTTAACAAGCCGCCGCTGAATTGGGAGTTGCCTCAATTTGACATTGTTCAGTCTGATTATCATACCGACCCGGCGGTAACGACGATGATTCACGTTAGGCAGGAAACAAGCCAGGCTTACATCGGTGATAGTGCTGCGCATTCGATTGCTATTCTCGACGCAGATGGACAACTCGACTCCGAAACCTTGCAATTCGGTCGTGCGATGATGCCCGTGGATATAGAGTTCACGGCCCAAGGAGTCTATGTCGCGTCCATTGGTGACCTTTTGGCTGCTCTGCCTTCGTACGAGAAGGTCGCGACCATCAGTCGATTGCCCGTTGTCGACCAGAGCATCACTGCAACGGGTGTCAATGTAGTGATCGACGACATTTACCGGATGGCGGGTATGGAAGTGGCGGATTTAAATGGAGATGGGGTTCTGGATTTTGTTGTGTGCGGTTTCGGAGGCCGTCAAGGCAATGTTGCCTGGTTCGAATCACAAAGCGATGGCAGTTACCTGGAACACGCCCTCATCAGTCGCCCCGGCGCTGTCAGGGCGCAGCTCCATGATTTCAATGGCGATCAGAATCTTGATATTGCAGTGTTGCTGTCAGATGCCAGAGAGGGCTTTTACATTCTGATCAATAATGGCGAGAATGAATTCGAGAGCACTATGGTATTCGAGACCCATCCGTCATATGGCCACACGTATTTCGAGCTGCAGGATTTCAACAGCGATGGTCTGATGGATATTCTGGCTGTGAATGGGGATAACGTCGATTCAGACCCCTATAACACGCTAAAGAATTTCCACGGCATTCGAATTTACCTGAATCGGGGCGATCTGCGCTTCGAAGAAGCATACTTCTACCCGATGTATGGTGCGTTTGGCGCCAAGGCGGCTGATTTTGACAACGACGGCGATCTGGATATTGCTGCTATCTCTTTCTTCCCCGACTTTTCAGTAGAGCGACGGGAATCATTTGTGTACCTGCAAAATGAGGGGCAATTGGAGTTCAGTGCACACACCACTCCAGAGTTGGTTAATGGCCGCTGGATGACCATCGGCGCTGGCGATCTCGACGGCGATGCCGACGTTGATATTGTCCTCGGCGGGAGTTATATCCCAACCGGAATGTTTGCCTACATGGACACCTATCGAGCTTTGGCAGAGTCGGCGCCATCGGTTCTGGTGCTCAAGAACAATTTGAACTGATTTCGTTAGGTGCTTGTGATAAACAAAAAAGTGCAAGGGAGAAGTTAAATGCCGCGCCTGCGATCAAGCTGCGCCGCTGCCATTCTATTCGTCATAGTGAGTATCTGCGTTGCGCTACCCAGTGCTGCTCAGTCGTTGTCCACAGCGCAGGTTCCCCGTGCCGCGGACTGGCCGACTTACAATCGGGATCTGGCGGGCACGCGTTATTCACCGCTCACCCAAATCAACCGCGACAATGTGCAGGATCTCGAGCAGGTATGGTCGTATCCGCTCGGGCGCAACGTCACCACCGGCGATCTTGGCGGTGGTTCGGAGTTTACGCCGTTGGTGGTCGATGGTGTTATGTACCTCGCCGGGGCTGATCACATTGCGGCGCTTGCCCCGGAGAGCGGTCGCGTGCTCTGGCGGGTCGATATTTCCGATGGCTCTCCGTCCAGGCGCGGCATCGCCTATTGGCCCGGTGATGGCGACGTTCCCTACCGCATCTACGTGACTTCGGCCCGCCGGTTGATTGCATTGAGTCCCGAGGACAGCGAGACTTTCACCGCGGTGATGCCCGCGCAATACCATTCAGCACCGTTGGTGTACGGCAACCTGCTGATCGTCGGTTCAGACGGCCCGCCCGGCGGGGTTCGCGCCTTTGACGCCCGCACTGGTGCGCTGGTATGGGAGTTCCTTTCGGTTCCCAAGCCGGGCGAGTTCGGGCACGAAACCTGGCTCAGCGACGCCTGGCAGAATCACCCAAATCTGTTTCATTGGGCGTTTTCGATGACGCTCGATGCCGAACTCGGCCTGCTCTATACAGCGTTCGAGAGTCCGGGGCCCTACGACTATTATGGCGGTGATCGACCTGGCGACAATTTATTCGGAGACTCGATCGTTGCATTGGATGTCGCGACAGGCGAACGGCGCTGGCATTTTCAAACCGTGCGTCACGACTTATGGGATTTTGACCTGCCAGCACCACCGGCGTTATTTGACGTTACGATTGAAGGAGGGGGTGAGGGCGAAATAGTGCCGGTGCTGGCTCTGGCAAGTAAGACGGGTTATATGTATATCCTCAATCGAGCGACTGGCGAGCCGGTGTTTGGCTTTGAGGAGCGACAAGTACCGAGCAGTGACGTTCCCGGAGAACGCAGCTCGCCGACGCAGCCAATACCGATCAAACCGCCACCGATCGCGAAAGTCGACTTCGATTCGAGTGACATTGTTAGGCCCGAGGACACGAGCCCAGAACACGCCGCTTTTTGCCAAGCACTCTATGAGCAGAGCGGTGGATTCGAGAATGCGGGCCCCTATACGCCATACGGCTATCGTGCCCCAGACGCCGAGGTGTCGTCGACGATTGTTTTTCCTGGCTCTATGGGCGGCGCAAATTGGGGTGGAGTTGCCGTCGATCCCGAGCTCGGTTACGTTATTGTCAACACAATGGATGCGGGCAGCTTTGGCTGGATCGAGCCTTACCCGGATAATCCAGACATCTATGTGCGTAATAGCATCTACGGACACCTGGCCCGGTTTTGGTGGAATACCGCTGAGCCCAACTCCGATGGTAATGTGTACAGTGGCGGCGAGCGCGCCTGGCCGTGCAATAAACCTCCATGGGCGAGTCTTTTGGCCGTCGATGCGAGCACGGGCGAGATTGCCTGGAAAGTGCCGCTAGGGATTACTGATGAGCTGCCGACCGGAAAGCAGCGTACCGGACGCCTTGGCGTAGGTGGGCCGATCACCACCGCAGGCGGTCTGGTATTTATCGGTGCGACCAATGATCGCCGTTTTCGCGCGTTCGACTCGCGTACCGGAGAGGAGCTCTGGGTGACTCGACTACCGATGAGTGCCTTTGCGGTGCCGATAAGCTACCAGGGACGCGATGGTAGACAGTATGTTGCGGTCGTAGCAGCGGCTGCCTCTGCGCTCGACGACCCAAGCCTTGACGACGCGCAACAGCTCATCGTGTTTGCCTTACCTGAATAGCACCACAGTATGTATTTCAGACCGGATTTTTGTTCTGAAAGGTAGTCAAGATGCATTTTGTATCCGTCTTGGATAGCGCTGGTACTTTAAAGTTGATCTCGTAGAAGGTTGTTGAGTAAGTGCTTTTCACTACTTATACTTCGCGATCTTCAGTAAACTTTTGTCGGCAACGCTTGGCTATAAAGTTACAGGTCGTTGCTGTTAAAAACTAACACGAATAACTAACATTAATAACTACCGGGAGATTGCCACATGCGGACCCTTATGATACTTGTTGCCACAATACTAATCGGACTCAGTGCCGGCACAGTTTCAGCCCAGGAAGTTGACCCCCGCGCGGCACTTATAGCTGCCATTGAAGCGATGGGTACTGACAATCTTCAAACAATCGAGTATTCCGGTTCAGGATTTTCATCAAGAATAGGCCAGCAGTACTCGGTCAATGCTGGTTGGCCGACTTATCAGGTAGTCGACTATACGCGCAGCATCGACTTCGATGCAGCTTGGTCGCGCGAAGATTATACCCGTCAGCAGGGTGACTATCCGCTGTTCGGTAGAACGCCAATGGCACCGCAGCGCATCTCCTCGTTGACAAGCGGCACCTACGCCTGGGATATTCGTGAAGACGGCAGTACGGCGGCACTAACGCGGCCCTATCTCGATGGCATTCCTTTCGGTGAACTCCGCCAGCTCGAAATCGCGATCACGCCGCACGGTTTTTTGAAGGCAGCGCTGGCCGCAGATGACGCGACGGCGATCTCGTTGCCGATTATCGGCGCTTCGGACTTCGGCGTGTCACAGTTCGGCAGGCAGGTGACGATTGTTTCGTTTACCTTCCTTGACAAGTACAAGATCAACGGCACGATCACCGATGGGAATCTCGTCGAGCTGGTCGGCACTTGGATTCCAAATCCTGTGTATGGCGATATGGATTACGAGATGCGTTATACGCGTTACCAGGAGTTCGACGGTGTCATGTTCCCAATGCAACTCCACACCCACCAGGCCGATCCCAGGCTGAATCCCGCACACAACTACTTTCAGTACGATATCGCTAGCGTAACGATCAATGGCGCGGTCACAACCATGCCGGTGCCAGACATGATTCGCACGGCGGTGACACCAGCACCTGTTGTGGAGAGCACAGAACTGGCAGACGGCGTGTGGCGGCTGGCGGGTGGATCGCACCACAGCCTGTTGGTGGAGTTCCGGGACTACGTGGCGATCGTCGAAGCACCGCAGAACGAAGCGCGCTCGCTGGCAGTAATCGCAGAAGCGGGCAGGTTGGTACCCGACAAGCCGATTCAGTACGTGATCAACACGCATCACCACTTCGATCATGCGGGTGGGCTACGGACCTACCTGTCGCAGGGCACTACGATTGTGACCCACGAATCAAACAAGCAGTATTATCTCGATATCCTGTTTCACCCGGGCCCAAGAACGCTACAACCGGACCGGATGTCGAAGTTCAATCCGATGTACTGGATTAGCAGGCGACCAGCGCCCATCGAGACGGTGGATGGTGATGTGCGCAGAACCGGTAAGTATGTTGTCACCGACGGCGAACAGATTCTGGAAATCATCCGTATTCAGGATATGGCGTATGAACTGGGCGATAACTCGCTCCGGCAGGGTATTCATAGCGAAGACATGCTGATCGCCTATTTACCGAAGGAGGGCATCCTGGTGAACGCGGATCTCTATTCTCCGCGAGGTCAGGCACCGGCAGAGCCAACCATTGGAATGCGAACGCTACACGAGAATATCAAGAAGCTAAGACTCAAGGTCGAAAGGCATGTGCCGATCCACGGCGGGATGACCACGCATGAGGAGTTTTTGGCAATTGTTGAAGGCAGTAGTGCTAATTAATGTAGTGTCTCACGTTCTGGCACTTGCATCGTGTGCTTCTATCGATGCCAGACTTAAGCAGTGGGGAATAAAAGACGGCATGTGAATGAGCGACAATTGGGTTCAGGTCAGGTGTGTTAGTACTCATAGAAACGTTCCGTCATGCTGCAATGGGTTTGTCGGGTCGTTCATTGTTGCTGTGAAATTACCAGAATATACTTTTCGGATAAGCCATTCGGACCATGGTTCTTTCGGCTCATTAAGAGATTCGTATTCCTCAATGGAAAAGTAGCGAGCGGCATCTGTCTCAGTCTCTTGTAGTGAGGGATATCCTGACAGATGTTTGCATAAATATACCAAAGAGACCCATCCAAGTTCAGGAGGAGGTAGTTCCAGAACGCCCAATAATCCTGTCACTGAAACCTCTATACCGCCTTCTTCCTTTACTTCTCTAATCGCAGCATTCATCGGTGATTCACCGTCCTCGACGCGTCCCCAGGGCGTAGTCCATTGCCCTTCAAGTTGGTGCCCTTTGGATTGTCGCACCAACAAGATTTTGTCTTCATTTACTACAACAGCGCCAACGCATAGTACGGTTTCTGGGTTAGTCATATATCAGTCATTAAGTATAATGCTTGTTTTGATGCTTGATCATCAAAGCGTATGTTATCGCAAACTGGATTGTAGAAAATGAGAAAAAACCAGTCGCTATAAGGTTTGAATCTATACCCACTGGGGAATTATTATGAATGCATTGTCGTTTCCACAAGCATGCGGAGCAGCATTGCTCGTTGATCGGTTGCCGCATTGTTAACGTCGCGCAGTCATCGGCTGAGTAATGAATGGCTCAGTTGCCTGCCGACAAGCTTGCCGCGGGTTTTGGCCCCGACTATTCCAGCACGAAAAGCCTTCCGCCAGCGCGATTTGACGCGTAGGCTATTCCCCGGTGATCGAGATCGACGGTGTTGTCACCGGCGTTGGTTTTGTAAACCCGCACTCATACGTCTATTTTGACATTACCGGTAAAAACGGAGGGATCGTTGCCTGGCATTGCGAAATGCGTGGGGCTGCGGTATTTTTATCGGTTATACCTTACCAGTCACTAATTGCGATGATCGTGCGGTTGAGTAGAAACAGAAAAATACTTTTCGGAGAGAATGTTTATGTTTAGAAATCTTTGGCTTGTAATGGGTATGGGGTTATTGCTTTTGGGGTGTAGTGCTGAAGAGAGTGCAAAAGAGCCTACTCAGAAAATCTTTGCAACGGAGGTGCCTGCAAAACGCCCCAACTTTCTGCTCATTACCACCGATGACATGGGTTACACCGACTTCGGTGCCTTTGGCGGACGAGATATTCCCACTCCCAATTTCGATGGTCTGGCGATGGAAAGCGTTCGGCTCAGCAATTTTCATGTTTCTACTGTCTGTTCGCCAACGCGTTCAATGTTAATGAGCGGAACCGGGAATCACGAAGCGGGCAAAGGGCAACAGCGGGTGTTTGAGGAATTTCTGGGAAATCCTGGCTACGAGGGCACCATAGTTGATCGGATTGCCACCATGCCAGAACGTCTCGCCGCCGCGGGTTACCACACCTATATGGCAGGAAAATGGCATTTGGGTAATGAGACGGGCACTAACCTGCCGGGTGATCGCGGTTTTGAACGCAGCTTTGCGCTTGCGCAGGGCAGTTACGATCATTTTGATCCTATGCTTGGTGAGTCTGTCTATACTGAAGACGGGCAAATGATCGTTGATCTGCCGGATAATTTTTATTCGACCACCGTCTACGTAGACAAAATTATTAGTTATCTGCAATCCAACGAATCAGATGGCGAACCGTTTTTTGCCTGGCTTGCCCCGACAGCACCTCATTGGCCTTTGCAGGTTCTACCCGAGTGGATGGGTAGGTTTGCGGGCATCTACGATGCCGGTTATGACGCGCTTTGCGTTGCCCGGCAACAGGGCGCAATGGAAGCCGGTGTGCTACCTGAGGGTGCCGACACATCCATTTGTCCTGAAGAAACCGTGCCGTGGGCAGAACTATCCGAAGACGAGCGCAAGCTCAATTCACGCGCAATGGAACTTTATGCCTCCATGGTCGCCCATCTGGATAGCGAGTTTGGTCGGCTATTTACCTACCTGCGAGAATCGGGTCAGCTGGAAAATACCTACGTTATTTATCACAACGATAATGGCCCGGATGGTGGCGAAATTTTCGACGAACGCTCAGAACCCGAACGTTTTAATAACAGTTTTGATAATCTGGGCAACAGAGATAGCTGGATGGCAGTAGGGCAGGGATGGGCAGACGCTCAGTCAGCGCCTTTCAGAGGAAGTAAGGGCTCACAATTTGAAGGCGGTACTCGTGTGTCTGCCTTTATCCGGCCTTTAAATCCCGGCGAGTCTGGGCGCATAAGCGATTCTTTGTTAACCGTTATGGACGTTCTGCCAACGATAATGGATTTGGCCGGTATCGAGGAATCTACTGTCAATGCCACAGGTAGCGCGGTACTACCGATTCGGGGTAAATCTTTTGCTTCGCTACTGACTAATACTGATCAAGCAATCCACCAGGATGAGTACATCGCTCTGGATATGGGTGGCGATAGTGTGCTGATGGAGAACAATTGGAGAATTGTGCGCCCGGCATCGGCCAACCATTGGGAGCTATTCAATATGGCGGTAGACCCGAGTGAAACTACTGATTTGTCTGCTGAGGAACCAGAAATGCTCGCAGATTTGGTGAGTAAATATGAAGTACACGCCCAGGCAACGGGTATTTTAAGGATTGATATGGACGAGGAGTAAACAGGGCGGTCAGAGGGGTGTTTTATGACTTTATGTCCAACGATAGGGCAATTATATCAATGCTATATCACCTATATCTCATTTAAACTTTATGCTAAATATTATAGTGTTATCGGGGGTTTTTGCTCCGCTAGTGGCATTTTTTTCGCTCACGGCACTCTTTCCGCTCTCGGCAGTTTCCCACCATTCGTTTGACCTTTGTTCCGACGAAGTTTTGGAGCTGTAAGGCGTGCTGGTGGAGCCGTCATTCTGTGAAGATTAGGAAACTGCAATATCAACTTGAAGAAATATTAGCGTAGTGTATTAAACAAACGTTTTTCGTCTCGCTGATATATACATTTGTTTAATACACTACATTAGGATGAAACAATGACCAAATTCGCCTCCAGACGTGCATTTCTCAGTTACCTCGCCGCTAGCCCTGCGCTAACACCCGCAAGCCGTGCGTTTGCGCAATTAGCAAGCGCAGATGAAGCCTTGCTGGAAAGCGTAGACGACGCATTCAATGTCTTCGACTTTGAGCCAATAACAAAACAAAAACTTACCGACGCGCATTATACGTACATGGCCATGGGCGTAGATGGCGGCGAGACGTTGCGCGCCAACCGTGAAGGTTATTCCAGGCTGCAGATTCGTGCGCGTCGGCTGGTGAATGTGCGTGAGATTAATACGGAAATTCAATTATTCGACACTCGTCACGCGTCGCCGGTAATTATCGCGCCCTGCGGCACGCATAAAATGTTTCATCCTAACGGAGAGCTTGCAGTTGCCAGGGCATCTGCAAGCCGGGATTGTTTACAGATACTGTCGACCGTTACCACCACAAGCGTTGAGGATGTTAATGAAGCCAGAGGTGCACCGGTTTGGTATCAGCTATACCCGACCCAGGATTGGAGAATTACCGAAGCCCTGGTGCAGCGTGCAGAAGATTCCGGTTGCCCGGTGTTAGTGCTCACGGTCGATCTTCCAAACAGCAACCGCGAAGCCCTGGACCGTTTTCAGCGAGCAAATAATGCCGAGTGTCTGGTTTGTCATAATCCTGGCATTCAAGGGTCTGTGGAGCACAAACCAATGTTCGACGGCCTTGATTTGTCAGCGATTAGCAACATCGGTGCTCCGCAGATGGATTGGGAATTTGTTGAGCGGCTCAAAAAGTTAACATCCATGAAAGTGGTGTTGAAAGGCATTGTTACTCATGAAGATGCCAGTCTGGCGCTTGAGCACGGCATAGATGGGCTGGTAGTTTCCAATCATGGTGGACGTGCCATCGACAGTCGCCGCGCGACAATCGACTCCTTGCCAGAGGTGATCGACGTCATTGCAGGCCGCATACCGGTATTGGTCGACAGTGGAATCCGGCGTGGTAGCGATATTTTTAAAGCACTAGCCATTGGAGCGGATGCGGTGTGCATCGGGCGACCGTATTTATGGGGGCTAACAGCATTTGGTCAGCAGGGTGTTGAACGAGTGCTCGATATTCTCAATCGGGAGCTGCAAATCATGATGCAACAAGCAGGCACGCCCAACCTTCAAGCCATTACACGAAACGCGTTGGTGCAGTACGCGGGTTAGGGCATTAATTCCGGAAACCGGTAGACAAATCCGTCGCGGTTCGGCATCTGCACCTGGGGTAGCGTCTCGGCGTTCATCACGTCTTTCTCGTCAATCAGGTCATTTATCGCCAGAATGTAGGCGGTCAGGGCATAGACCTCCTCGTTGCTTAGTGTACGTGGTTGAATATACGGCATCGAGCGCCGTACCAAGTCGAAGATGGTCGTGGCGTAAGGCCAGAAGTTATAAATCGTTTTGCTTGAACCCATGCCCTTCAGCGGCTCGCCACCAACGAGTGAGTGATGTGTTCCACCCACGCCGTTCACGCCGTGACACCAGGCGCATTTTACTGCGAAAATATCCGAGCCTTGTGCTGCGGTGCCACTGCCGGGTGGCAGCCCGGTACCGTCCGGCAGAACATTGATATCCCAGGCTGCGATGTCATCTTGGGTAACGGGAATGCCCAAATTTGGTCCTGCGGCCAACGCCGCAGTCGAACCCAGAGTAAGCGCCACTAGTATATTTCTATACATAAACATGTTTGACCTCCCCGTTGCTGTCAATTCCCCAGCTCGTGGGGCCATTATAGTGGTGGCTCGGGAAGCCATGCGCGCGCGGGGTGGAGAAAGACTGTCCACGCCAACCAATAATCTCATCCCGGGTCGGTTGCACATCGCCAGTTTCATCCCATGCGCGACTCTGGAGAACCGTCGGTCCGCCATTCCAGTTCCAGGGTAAGCGGAA
>JABJKL010000071.1 GCA_018660405.1 Pseudomonadota bacterium
ATCGTACAATATCGTCTTCTCCAAGATAAGCACCCGATTGCACCTCGATGAGCTCAAGCGGAATTTTGCCGGGGTTCTCCAAAGAATGGGTCGTGCCGACCGGAATATATACGGATTCATTTTCTCCTAATATCCGTTCTTCATCGCCAACCCGCACCTTCGCGGTACCAACAACCACAACCCAATGCTCGGCGCGGTGATGGTGCATTTGCACGGATAATTTTGCACCTGCCTTAACTGAAATTCGCTTAACCTGAAAGCGCTCACCGCTATCCATAGAATCATAGTGGCCCCATGGCCGGTATACCACTCGGTGATGCGTTGACTCTTGCCGTACGTCTCGATTAAGCCGGTCGACTATTTTTTTGACTTCTTCGGCTTGTTCTTTGCTGGCCACTAATAGCGCATCCTTGGTATCCACCACCACCAGGTCATCAACACCTAACACGGCTACCAGCTTATCTTCTGAGCGCACAAAATTGTTATGGCTCTCTAAACAAAGCACGTCGCCAATAAGCACGTTACCTTTTTTATCGGTCGGCATTACCTTGGCAAGCGTAGCCCAACCACCCACATCACTCCATTGGGCATCTAAGGGCATAACGTAGGCATTTTTAGTGTGTTCCATAACGGCGTAATCAATTGAATCACTGGGGCATTGTGCAAACACTTCAGCGTCAACCCGAATGAATTCAAGATCTTGTGCCTGGCCTTTCCATGCTTGCTCACAAACTGACATAATCTCATTACTATACTGACCCAGTTCATCGAGATAATCTTGCGCGTAGAACATAAACATACCGCTATTCCAAAAATAATCACCACTGGTGAAATATCTTTCGGCGGTCTTACGGCTTGGCTTCTCTACAAACTGTTCGACTTCGTTTAAGCGATCTTTTTTTACCGACGCCGCTTTGATATAACCATAGCCAGTCGCAGCGTGATCCGGGGTAATACCAAAGGTCACCATTTGTCCTTTACTTGTTAACGAGGCGGCAGACTTAACGGTCTTGGCAAACCGCGCCTGATCAGCAATATGATGATCAGCAGGTAACACCAATAGCAACGGATTATCAGCCACCTCAAGCGCTCTTAGAGCCGCCAAACAAATCGCGGGGGCAGTATTACGCCCCACTGATTCCAGAATTAGCCCGTCATGCTGACAATCCAATTGCCTGAGCTGTTCAGCAGCAATAAAGCGATGTTCGTCATTACAAACTACAATCGGCGCTTTCGATTGTATTCCAGCCAGGCGCTGCACGGTTTGCTGTAGCAATGTATTCCCAACACCGGCGTTACTCGATGTAAGTGGCAAAAATTGCTTTGGGTACATACGCCGGGAAACGGGCCAAAGCCGGGTGCCTGAGCCTCCCGCAATGATCACCGGCTGAATTAAATTTGCTTGCATTGTTGTCGATTTCCAAAACACGCTTGTGAGTGTAGTTGATACCAACTAATCCACACTAAAACAACCACATTTTATTGCCAGACCATTGCACAAATGTGTGTTGTCCTCTGACAGCGATACTCACCTATCGGGAGCGTCCAAAATTCTGGCGTATACCTTGCCAAGAGGAAGCTTCAACATGGGTTCCCGTTTTAATATTTGATAGTGTGCGAGCGACCAGTTGCCGTTACCCTCCACAATCACCGGACCGTCCGTAGATAACGCCACATCCCAGCCTATCGTGAACATTTGATCGAATAGCTCATGGGCGTCTGCGCATAGTTTCTTTATATCCTCCCAATAAGGGCATACTTTGCCCTGGGCATGTGCTGCTAACTTCCTAAAACCCTTATTCAATTCGTTGTCTTGTCCGGGAAAGTTCAGCGGTTTCATGAATGCCCCGGAGTCAACATCGATCAACATATTCCAATAGTAATTGGGTTGATCAACTATCGGAATTTCTATAAGTGCTGAGATGGCAATACTTTTAGCCTCTGGTTTGACTGTCACTAATCGTATGGTAACCAACTCATCGGTATCGAATAAAAGAACAAAATCGGGATGATTTTTCAGCAACGGTTGCATTAAATAATCATGATTGCGAATAATTTTGTTCAAAATATCCAGGGTTTGATCATCGTTCACGATCTTATCTTTAAACCAAGCAATCTGAAGATTCATTTGCTTGGCTTTACTTGTTCTTCTAACTACAAAACAGCCTCTGCTTTGATTGCCAACCCTCGGTTTGAAAAACACTTTATCGGGTAGCACCTGTAATTCTCTTGTCGTTATCGATTCCCCGGCGCCAACTGCCCGCAGCGTGGTTATCGATCGAAGATTATTAGCGAGCAGCAACTCCTCAAACGCTAGTTTGTCATTGATTATTGCCTGTTGGCTTGCTGATTTTGAACGACTAAATGCGCTGTGCCAGGCTGCCGATTGAAAATTAAAGGCGAATTCTAGCCAACTGGAACGTGGCCAGCGGTGCAACTGCATTCGATGTACGTCGTCAGAACCTTTTGGACAGATCGGGTTCTAGTATAAGAGAGTATCCCGTCCATCAATTGAGTTGATTTGCTCGGTTAGCATAATGGTTTTGCTTTCGCATCGCCAAGGTTTTAAGTTTGATGCGCTCACGTC
>JABJKL010000247.1 GCA_018660405.1 Pseudomonadota bacterium
GTTGAGTGAAGAGGTAGACAGCGAAGAAGAAACTGAATAATTTTTCGGAGAATTAACCGCTATGTCTGAATAATGACCGTAAAAATGAAATTTATCAGTAAATTAGCCGCTAATGAGCAAGGCAAGCTTGCACATGACGCTGATCAACATGGCAAAGGATTTAAAACAAGCAGGTGTTACGGTGGCTGCGATTAACCCGGGTGTGGTGTATTCGCAGAAGAATCTGGACCGCGGTGGTTTCCCTGCCGACAGAATGGTGCAGGTTGATGTGGCGGTTGCAGGCCTAATAAATGAAATTGACAAGCTGAGCCTGCAAGACACTGGCAGCTTTGTTGATTACAAAGGGAATCGGTTGGCCTGGTAAGAGCGATGCGGCCGGTGAGCGTTATTCGTGTCGTTCGATAAAGTCTTCAAGTCTTTGGGCAAGCACGTCCCAGATGGCCATGATTGGTCCGGCGTCTTTAACTGTTTCTTCGCGCCAGTCTTCGACGTGCATGGTTTTTATTTTCTCGGTCTGTTCATCCAACTCGGACTTCTGCTCTGCGTAACCTTTAAGCTCTGACCTGGTTTCGTGGTCATCGTCCAGATGCTCGGTAGCTCGATGTGCACGTTCGTAGAGCTCGTCAAGATGCTTACGCCGAGATTCATATTCCTGAATATGCTGCTCTATTAAGTGATCTCTATTTGTCATAAGGGGCCTCCACTTCACTATAATCCACAAAATATAATTCGCAAATTATATTAACAAACTAGCACTTATCTCTGCCAACGGGGCTGACCTAAATCAAATAAGGCGATGAATGAACACGGGATTACGGTAGTTGTTGCGCTGTTTGTGGCTCTGTTTATAGCAATAGCTGTCAGGTATTATCTCGTCACTTGCAAACTCTCATTAAGAGATTTTGATGGCCAAACAAAAGCAAAATAACGAAAGCACACCACTGCGCGCCAAGGATGAAGGGTCGCTAACTCCAGAGCCTGCGGAGTGTGGTCGGCTATCCGAAGGGCTACAGGCTCTGGCTAGCCAGCTCGAACAGTATCTGACTTTTGAACAGCAAGACGCGCTAGCGAATCGATCGGAGTGGCAAAAAGCCTTGCAATCGTCAGTGCCTGCGCAAGGTATAGGTTTTGATAAAGTAATCGATGAACTGGCAAAATATGTTATTCCCAACGGTTCACAAATTCCGAACCCGGGCTTCACATCTTTTATTACCACGGGCGCCAGCACGATGGGTACATTGACCAGCCTTGCTTGCAGCGTCGCTTCGCCGCAACGCGTGGGATTAACAGCGTTTACTTTTCTTGAGGAGCTTTCCTTACAGTGGTTGGCGAGCATGTTCGAGCTTCCTGCCCAGATGCGCGGTGTGTACAGCAGTGGCGGCTCGGTAGCGAATTTGGTTTCGCTGGGGGTTGCCAGGCAGTCGACCTTTGAGGCATTGGGCATCGACCCGGCCGAAGAAGGTTTTACCCAGCGCTGCCGAATTTACGCGAGCGATTCCAGCCATCGTTCCATTCACCGTGCTGCAGCGATATTGGGCATGGGTCGCAATTCGGTGGTTTCAATTCGAACCGACTCTATGGGCCGTATGAGCCCCGATGCATTGCGCAAACAATTAACCCTCGATTCAATACCCGACTCTAAACAAGATCTGGCCCAGGTAGCCATTATTGCGAACGCGGGTTCAACCAGCACCGGAGTTATAGATCCATTGCTGGAAATTGGTGAGATTGCGCGTGAATTTGGTATTTGGTTCCACGTGGACGGTGCCTATGGTTTGCCGGGGATTTTAGACCCGCGTGTAAAACCTTTGTATCGTGGTCTTGAACTCGCCGACTCGGTTATTGTTGATCCGCATAAATGGTTGGGTGCTCCAGTCGGTATCGGCGCCACTTTTGTTCGTGATCGGGAGTTAATGAGTAGGGCGTTTGCGCAGGGGGCGAGCGATTATTTTGAGGGATCATTTATTAACGACCAATTTAGCGAAACGGCCCAAACCTCAATGGACAGCCTGGGTGTTCCCTACAGTGACTTCTCAGTTGAGCTGTCGGCACCTGCTCGTGGCGCGGTGGTGTGGGCGCTGCTGCGTGAAATTGGAACTGAAGGTATGGTTGAGCGGGTTTGCCGGCACAATTCAATGGCGAGACGAATCGCCGAGCTAGCCAAAGCACACCCAAATTTGGAGCTTGTGCAGGAACCAACACTATCGATCTGCTGTTTTCGGTATGTCGGGGCCGAGGGGTCTAAAGGGGCTAAAGGAATAAAGGCTTCGGACCTGAATGAGCTTAATCAACGAATACACAGACGGTTGATAAAAAATGGCCGAAACATGCCGAGCACCGCTCAAATTGGCGAGGTATTGGCCATTCGTCCTTGTTTTGTAGGTGCGCGAACTACTTGGCAGCACGCCGAAGACTTGGTAGAAGAGGTGATTGAATTGGGCGCGCAACTGAGTGCTCCCCAGTAAATAAATAATCAGGATAAAGAAGAAAAATAATGACGCGATATAACAGTATTTTAGACACGGTGGGGAACACCCCTATTGTCAGAATTAATAACCTGGCGCCTGCGCATGTGAACCTGTTTGTTAAGATTGAGTCTTTTAACCCGATGGGCTCGGTAAAAGACCGCTTTGCGCTGGAGGGAATAGAACAGGCTGAACGCAGTGGCGAACTCAAATCCGGGCAGACCGTGGTTGAGGCAACCAGCGGCAATACCGGCATCGCATTGGCGATGGTGTGCGCGCAAAAAGGCTACCCCCTGGTGGTCACCATGGCAGAAAGCTTTAGTGTTGAGCGGCGTAAGCTGATGCGTTTTCTCGGCGCCAAAGTGGTGTTAACCCCGGCTGCCGCAAAAGGTTCGGGCATGGTCGCCAAAGCCGCTGAACTGGCCGAGGCGAATGGCTGGTGGCAATCCAAACAATTTGAGAATCCGGCCAATGCCGATGTACATGAAAAGACCACCGCAGTAGAAATTTTAGAAGATTTTTCTGATACAACGCTCGATTATTGGGTGAGCGGATTCGGCACCGGCGGAACATTGAACGGGGTTTCCCGGGTACTGCGAGATAAAAGTCCAAACACGAAAATAGTTCTTTGCGAACCCGATAACTCCCAGATTATTGGCAGCGGTATTCCGCAAGCGCGAAATGCCGACGGCGGCCACAGCGAGAGCCACCCAAATTTTAGGCCGCATCTGATGCAAGGTTGGTCACCCGATTTTATACCCGTGCTGGCAGAGCAGGCGGTGAAGGCTTCGCATATCGATCAATTTTTGCCGGTTGACGGAGCCGATTCATTGAAATGTACGCACGATTTGGCCAGCAAAGAGGGGATTTTTGTGGGTATTTCAGCCGGGGCCACATTTTCTGGCGCACTACAGATAGCGGCTACCGCGCCCAAGGGTTCGAATATTCTTTGCATGTTGCCAGACACCGGCGAGCGCTATTTGACTACGCCTTTGTTCGACAATATATCGGAAGATATGGACGAAGAAGAGCTAAGCATCTCGCGGTCTACGCCGGGTTATCGTTTTGATGAATCGAGCGCCCCAGCACCGGTTCCCAAGGCATCCACCAAAGCAGAGGATGCCCGAGAGCTTGATGCCGCAGCCGTTAGCGAGGTGGAGGCGGCTTTGGCGAATGTGGATAAACCGGTGGCGCTATTTGCACTGGAGTGGTGTGAATTTTGTTGGTCGGTTCGAAATATGTTGGCCGAGTACGGCATTGATTATCAGTCGATAGATTTGGATTCGGTTGCTTATCAAGCGGGTAATCGCGGTGGCAACATCCGGCAGGTATTACTGAGCAAAACAGGCTCTAACACGATTCCTCAAATATTCATTGCCGGTCAATCTATCGGTGGCTGTACCGAGCTATTCGATTTTTGCAAAGATGGCAATATGGCGGAGCTCCTGTCAAAAAATTCAATTCCATTTGATGAATCAGTTAGCAAAGACCCCTATGAATTCTTGCCCGGGTGGTTGCATTCTCGATAATTAATAATATGCAGCCCATCCCTGGGCTGCATATTAAATCACTAGATGCTGGTCGCCACCTTGGCGGGCCTACGCACTCTTCGTTGACCGAACTCATACATCAATAAACCCAGAATGATAAGTGCGGCACCGAGCCACACGTTGGCGATCAGCGGTTCGTTATTTAGCCAGCTGCCAAGAATCAGGCAGGAGACAGGCGTTATTTGGGTGATCAGCGATACGCGGGTGGCGGATACATTTCGCAAAACGTAGTAATAGAACGAAAAGCCGAACGCCGACGCGATTACGCCGAGGTACCCAATAGTGGCGATTTCTCGTGGGCTGAGTGTGGGGGTCCAATCGGTACCTGCAAACGTTCCGGTAATGACCAACAATGGCAGTGCGA
>JABJKL010000021.1 GCA_018660405.1 Pseudomonadota bacterium
GGCAGTGGTTTTATCCATAATCGCTTGCTGTAAAAAGGCTTGAGCCACATCACTAGCCTCAACCTCTTTGCCTAGCAAGTTGCCTGAAAGATACTCACTTTCTGACAAACCACGCGCGCTGGACCGGGTATTGATCATCTCATCTGTCAACAGGCCGCTGCGAATACGGTCAGCATTCACAGCGTTTGATCGTATACCATAGCGTCCATTTTCAAGAGCATACTGGCGAGACAAAAAAAGCGTTGCGGCTTTCGGCAGTCCGTAGGCACAAAAATTCTCACCGGGGTTAACCGCTTGTTTGGAGGCATTAAACAGCAGCACGCCACCGGTGCCTTGCGCACGCATAATCCGCACCGCTTGCTGTGCCATCAGCTGATGCGAGAAAAAATTTAGCTCGAAACTCTTTCTCAAAACGACTTCATCCAGGTCAGCCGCCGCACCTTGCCAACTCTCGGGCGCGCCACCCGCATTTGATACCAAAATGTCGATACCCCCAAACACTCTGCATATCTGATCGAAGGCTTGCCGCACTTGCATAGCATCCGTCACGTCGCAGGCCAAACCAAGCGCGTTACCACCGATATCATCACAAACCCGCTTTGCCGCGGGGCCATCCAAATCGAGTACCACGATTTCGGCTCCTTGCTCGGCAAACAAACGTGCTGTCGCTTGGCCGATCGTACCCCCCCCACCTGAAATGACTGCGACTTGCCGCTGCAGCGGTTTTGCCTGCCCTTTACCCAACTTGGCCTGTTCCAGTGACCAATACTCCATATCGAATAGGTCTGCATCTCCAAGCGCCTCATAACTACCGACCTGCTCTGCATCAAGTACCGTAGCAACAGAAATCTCCGCCAAATCCGCTGCAACACCGGCTGCTTTTTTAGACGTCCCCAAACCAAATAAACCCACACCAGGCACCAAAACCACTCTCGGGAATGGATCCAGTGCTGTTTTTGGTGGATCTTGGGCGGCGTTATTTGCCTCAAAGTAAGCTTGATATTCCTCAACATAACGGACAACGGCTGCGTCCAGCTCAGTCGAAAACACGTCTAAACTCTCGCTCTTTGGAAGCGGGCAAATTAGCGGCTTGTTCTTGGTGCGAATAATGTGATCGGGAGTAATAACCCCGCGCGTCGCGTAATCCGCAAGCTTCTTGCCATTAACCCATTGTTTTATTTGTTCAGAGTCACGGTACTCCAAAATTAAACGATGTTTATCATCTCTACCCGCGCAGGCACCACGAATGATTGGCGCTACCTCCGAAACCGAAGCAACATTTGATGGGACTTTCAATGGCACTATCCGAACAGCAAAACTTTTTGACGATTGTTTGGCGATGTGCCGCTCAGCTCGATCCACCAAATCGATCATCCGCTCGTATGAATCCTGGGCCGACTCAGCAAAAGTAAAAATGCCGTGCTTATGTAAAATCACTCCAAGCACTTTGGGCTTCGCCTCCCAAACATCAGCAACTACTTTTGCTAGCTCAAAACCGGGCATTACGAACGGCACGACAGAGGCGTCTTCGCCGTAGATCTCCTGACAGAGCTCTATGCCGTTGGGTTGATTAGTCAACGACAGCACCGCGCAAGCGTGGGTGTGATCAACAAACTTATGCGGCAAATACGCGTGTAATAAAGTCTCGACCGACGGATTTGGAGAGGCCGAATCCAACAGGTTTTGCCGTTGAAAGTTCACCATGTCTTCGTCAGACAAAGTTTCACGCTCGCGCATTCGCAATAACGGTTTGATCCGAACTGCCGGTAAACCAGCAGGTTCGAGGGTATCCAAATCCCAACCACTACCCTTGACGCACAACACCTCGGTCGGATCACCGACAAAATCGTTAACCACGGTTTTAACCGAGGTGTTTCCTCCGCCGTGAATAACCAGCTTTGGATCTGCTCCTAGCAAACGAGAAGTATATACGCGCAATGCGATGTCCTGGTTGATGCCCTGATGGGCGTATTCATCAACCATATTTTTCGCAAGTTTATTATCCCAATTGCTTTTCATTTTGACTCTCTTAATCCTTGCACAAGGTTCTCGATACGTTAATTTTCCGCCAACAAGGTTTCGATTATTTTTGATATTTCAGCGCCTGCGACCGCAGCATTGGCAAGCACCTGTTCGATTGTATCTGCCTGCTGCTCCGGACCTCCGGTAGCGACGTTAGTAATCGCTGACAAGCCCAACACGTCCAAACCGCAGTGATTTGCGGCAATCACCTCCAGAACCGTGGACATCCCAACCGCATCCGCGCCGACCGACCTTAAATATCTGCGTTCAGCGGATGTTTCCAGCGATGGACCCATCACACCCACATAAACCCCCTGGCGAATATCCGGATTATTCTGCACCACGGTTTGCCGAAGATTCGCCACATAGGCGCTAGACATATCGGGAAACCTGAGCCCAACCGTTTCGTCATTGGAACCGATCAACGGGTTCAGTCCCGTTAAGTTAATGTGATCCGTGATCAGCATCACGTCTCCGGGATTGTAGTCGGAATTCAAACCTCCGGCCGCGTTGGTAATAATCAGTGTTTTTACGCCTAGTTTTGCCATCAAATAAACAGGCCGCACAACGTCTTGTGCCGACCAACCCTCATAGGGGTGTAAACGGCCGTCAGCAATGACGACACGTTTCGACTGATACCGCCCGCAAATTAGTTTTCCGGCATGTCCGGGAGCACTCGTCACGGAAAATCCAGGTAATTCTGAGTAAGCGAAGCATTGCTGTGCGTCGACCTTTTCCGTTAAACCACTCAGACCGCTGCCGAGAATAATGCCGACCTCTGCAATATTGGCTTGTTTAGCATTGAGCAGAGTCGCTATCTTTTGTGCAGCAGTCGCTACTTGAACGTGATATTCAGACATATACAATCCATAGAGAGTAGCGCGCTATAATAGCCGTTTTAATAAGGCGCAAAAAGCCGGATTCGGATTCAGATGCGTGATATTTTTTTTGGCCTGCTCGAACATTCAGGCGAAACTGAAAGACATTGGATTGAAGAAGGTTGTTTCATTCAGGAAATATTAAACCATCCTGAAGCAAAAACTTCACTTGCCCGAGCCTGGGTGCCTGGCAGAAAGAAAACCTCCTGGCACTCCGTGGCGGTACACGAATGCTATCTAATCGAATCGGGCCATGGCTTGGTGGAGCTTGATTATCAAACTGGCTTTAACGTTTCAGCCGGTGATAATGTATCGATTCTGCCACACACACCTCAGCGAATTTGCAATACAGGCGATCAGGAATTAGTCTTTCTATGCCTGTGCGCACCGCGTTTCACGCCCGAAGGCTATCAGCTCCTTGAGGGCACCTCTATTAATTCTGGATAAGTGGACAATGAAAGTAGACGGTAAACACTATCGCACTATTTGGCCATCGAAGACCGGTCAGACGGTTGAAATTATAGATCAGACGCGTTTACCGTTCGAGTTCAAAATCGTCGAACTGGCGAACCTCGACGATGCGGTGAACGCCATCGCAGATATGCTGGTGCGTGGCGCACCCTTGATTGGCGCAACCACCGCCTGGGGCATCTGGCTGGCAATGTTGGCAGATGGCAGCGACACGAGCCTGAAACAAGCACTCGATAAATTGAGGAACGCGCGCCCAACCGCGGTAAATTTGAGCTGGGCGTTGGCACAAATGAGTACCGCACTGAAACCTTTAAAGCCGGAAGACCGCAGCGCGGCCGCCTATGCGCGGGCACTGGAAATCACCGAAAACGATGTAATACTATGCTCATCTATTGGTGATCACGGTAGCCAACTAATATCAGATACTCATGCAGCTAAAGGTAATGATGAGCCAATCAACATACTAACCCATTGCAATGCGGGTTGGCTGGCGACGGTTGATTGGGGCACCGCTCTGGCACCCATTTATAAAGCACACGATGCGGGGATCCCGGTCCATGTATGGGTCGATGAAACCCGACCTCGCAGCCAGGGTAATTTTTTAACCGCATGGGAACTTCAGCACCATGGTGTGCCAAACACAGTCATTGTTGATAATGCGGGCGGCCACCTGATGCAAAATGGCGAGGTCGACATGTGCATTGTTGGAACCGACCGTACGACGGCTAGCGGGGATGTGTGTAATAAAATTGGCACTTATCTGAAAGCGCTCGCAGCGCACGATAATAATATTCCATTCTATGTCGCCGCTCCATCACCATCCATTGACTGGACGATTAGCGATGGGCTGGCCGAAATCACCATCGAGCAAAGAGATCACCGAGAGATTTCCCACATTGCTGGCAAACTAAACAACGACTCGCTGGCAACAGTGCAAGTCGTACCAGACAACTGTAGTACTCGTAACGATGCATTTGACGTCACCCCTGCCAGGTTCATATCGGGTATCATCACTGAGCGAGGAATATGTGCTGCAAATCAACGCGCATTGTCCACTATGTTTCCGGAGCACGCGTGAATCAACCCTTAATGTGCACTTTTTTATACACATAAAGTCGATACTCAAATGAACCAGAACGGTCAACTACTTTCCATTGACAATGTATCGAAACGCTATGGTTCGACACAGGCGCTTGAAAATGTAAGCCTGAATATTTCTTCTGGCGAAGTGGTAGGGCTCATCGGCCCGAATGGTGCGGGCAAATCAACTTTACTCAAGGCCGCGCTTGGCCTGCTAAGAGTTAAGGGAAATATCACAACCGCCGGGCGCAAACCAACATCAGAACGCACAAAAATGTTGACCATGGTTAGTTATATAAGTGACGTGGCCACACTGCCGGAGTGGATTTCGGTCAAGCGGTTGCTCGAATACATGCAGGGCGTCCACACAGAATTCGACCTAAGCAAAACGACAACTTATCTGCAACGGACTGAGGTTACGTTAAAGCATAAAGTTAACCAGCTATCGAAGGGCATGAAGGTCCAATTGCACCTTGCACTGATTCTTGGTATGGATGCAAAACTGTTAGTGCTGGACGAACCTACTTTGGGCCTGGATATCATTCATCGAACGGGTTTCTATCAAAGCCTGATCAATGATTACTTCGACCCACAACGCAGCGTGCTGATCACCACCCACCAGGTCGAAGAAATCGAAGATATACTCACACGACTGGTGTTTATCAACAGCGGTAAAATCACGCTGGACATCACGGTCGCTGACATAGAAAAGCAATTTTTTGCAATTGATCTAGCTGCCGATGACCGTACCGCGGCGGCTGGAGCCATATATGAATACAGCACCCCGAGTACCCGCAGCCTGATTTACAACAACACCCCAGACCAGGCGGTCTCTTCATTAGGCAAAACGAGAACCCCCAGCTTCACCGAGCTATTCTTGGCGTACAACCGAATTGATCAGAACCAAAAATCGGCTGAAGGAAATAGTTAATGAACCGCTACGTTACCCTTATAAAGCGCGAACTTTGGGAGCACACCAGCCTGTTCAGACTCCCCGCCATCTTCTATCTGATTGTGGTACTTGGCAACCTTATAGTCGGCAACTTGTTCCAGTACGTCGAATACGCACCGAATAACATACAACAAGGAATGTTTCGCGGCGCTTTCGGCACCGTTAATTCCGTCGCATTTATCGCCTTTGTATTTCTCGCCGCTTTTTATCTGCTCGACTGCCTGTACACCGAACGAAAAGACCGTAGCATTTTATTTTGGCGTTCGCTTCCAGTCTCCGACACCGAAACTGTGTTAATAAAATTATTTACTGCAGTCGTCGTTATACCGGCGATCCTGTGGCTAACCCTGATTAGCGCCCATATTACGACGTTGATTCTGCAGAGCGTATTGGACACCAGCGAAGCCAATAACTTTTTAGGCGTAATCAGCCTTGGTAGCTACTGGTTGAACCTTGCCGCGGTTCTTTTGATCACCATGCTGTGGAGCCTTCCACTGCTAAGCTGGTTGATGTTTTGCTCCTCCTGGAGTAGCCGAACGCCGTTGTTAACCGTGATCGCCATTCCCATCGTCGTGGCGCTGGTTGACGTGCTGTTACCGTTTGATCTGAATCTGGGAAGCCATATGTTGTCCCGTCTTCCATTTGGCTTTGGTAATCAAGGCGGTGCCTCCGACCCGTTACTGGGTATAAACGCACTCACCATAGCCCATTCGAGCGTCCTATCAAGCAGTATCGTTGCAGTACTCTCACGTCTGGATTTGTGGTTGGGGTTACTGGTTTCAGCCGTCCTCATCACCTTGACCATCCAGGTTCGTCGTTGGCGAGATGCTTCATGAGCAGTTTTTTCTAGTTCATATGGCAGTAACTCACTGCCGTTCCGGCTAATCTAAAAACATGGATTCGTCGGGTACCAGAAAGACCATCGCCAGCAGGGAGCTGGCGTTGAGCCTCCATGGATGGATTCACGGCGTGTCACACTGGTATTTGGCGAATCCATGTCTCGAACTATGATTGGACCAAACTACTCCCCAACACCATAAGTAATACGATAAATAGCCCCCGCCTGGTCATCTGATACCAGCAGCGAACCGTCGGGTAACTGAAGTAAATCCACGGGTCGTCCCCAATATTGGTCATCTTGCAACCAACCGCTCGCGAATACCTCGTGTGGCTGGGGCACACCATCGACCAATCGCACCAAGCTTATAAAATAACCCGCAGGCTTTGAACGATTCCATGACCCGTGATGGGGAATCAATATTTGATTCCGATACTCCTCAGGAAACATCTCGCCAGTATAAAATTTCATACCCAATACCGCGGTGTGTGCAGGCAGTTCCAGTGCTGCATGTGTTAATTCAATATCCGGCACCACAAACTCACCATCACGATGCCCTTTACCGTACTCATAAGGGAACCCAAAATGTTGACCCTGGGCGGTGATATGATTTAGCTCTTCCGGCGGCCTGTCGTCACCCCACAGATCTCGACCATTATCGGTGAACCACAATTCGCCCGTTTCCGGGTGCCAATCAAAACCAACGGAATTGCGAATACCACTCGCTACTGTTTGTTTATCACCTTGTTTATCGCTGCCATCCACGTTGATGCGAGTAATTCTGCCGTGCTGATCAGTCGGCAAACAGGTGTTGCATGGCGAGCCAACAGACACATACAAGTTCCCGTCAGAGTCAAAATTGATGTATCGCCAACCATGATGGGTCTCAGACGGGTAGGAATCGTTGATCACCGCCGGTTCGGGAGGATTAGACAGGCTTGCTTCGATATCGTTAAAACGAAGTACACGGTTTGTTTCCGCCACATACAAATCGCCTTGCCAGAGCGCCACACCATTTGGAATAAACAGTTCATTTGCAAGCTCGATCACCTCATCGGCCTGGTAGTCTCCGTCTTTATCTATAACAGCAAAAACCTGGCCAGAGCTGCCTCTAGAGCCGACAAATATTGTGCCTTCATCACCCCGGGCCATTGATCGAGCACCAGGCACATCGTCTGCATATAGCTCTATATGGAAGCCCTCAGGCAAAACTATTTTATCCAGGTAATCACCTGGGTCTACGTTGGAAATTGGATTTCGCACTGCAACCGCACCCTCTGGTTGCGCGAAGCCTGTCGAAACGACAAGCAGGCCAAGCAGCCCAAGTGATAGTGGAAAAGATCGTTTCATGTTCCTTCTGCTCCTCATTTTTTACTGAACTTTTTTACTGAACCATTACTATCATGGAAAGCCGAGTGTACCAAGACTGTTTTATGCACTGGGATTCATTCGTCATCAGAGACCGGGCGGCGACCACGTTTCAACTGCGAATGACGCGATTTAGCATCCAACCGCTTACGCACGGCAGCTTTTTTAGGGCGAGTGGGAATTCGCCTGGCAGGCACAGTGACCGCCTGCAAAATCAGCTCACGCAATCGTTCAAAAGCAGCTTCCCGGTTGCGCACATAGGTTCGATGCTGCTGGCTTTTTATAAGCACCGTTCCGTTGGCGAGAATGCGCCGATCACGAATCGCCTTTAATCTGTTTTTTATCGGCTCGGGTAAAGCCGAAACCTCAATATCAAATCGCAAGTGCACCGCGCTTGATACCTTGTTAACATTCTGTCCGCCGGCACCGGTTGCGCGAATCTGCCGAATACTAACGCTTTCCGGCGCAATCTTAAGGCCAGGCTTAATCGACAAATGATTTGAATTTATATCTGAATTCGACTCTGGCACGGCCCTAGTATGCTACCTATTAATATTGATACCGAGACTCTATCATGAGTAATACGACTAACGAGTTCAGCACTTTGGTAAACACCATCGAATCGTCTTATGAATTCTGTCTGGCCTACGCAGCACAAGGCAGAGACCAGGAAAATCCGGCGGGTGGTAACAGCGAAGTGCGCGCAGAAATATCGGCCTTATCCGAAGCACTGATTAACGTAGGGCAGGCGGCTGTAGATCACATTAAGAATAACCAAACAGCTTCTGACGCATCCAGTGTCGCCACCGATCTACTGGCACAAGATGCGTCAAAAGCCAGTGTGATGGTTCAGCTGGTGTTAGCCAGCAACAACATTAGCTCACAGTTAATCGACAACCTGAATGCCTCATCTCACCTACGATGCGTTCTAACTGATTTATTCCTGATTGATGAGGCCACCAGCTCAAATAATCTGGCATGAAAACTTCTCAGCCTAAATCTGGCCCGATCGATTTGTTCTGGTAAACTCCATAGCAGCTAACGACCACTAAGCAAGCAGACGGAGGTTCAGCAATGAGTAGCAATGAATCAAGCGATCGAATAACACGGCACAGTCTTTCCAACCGGGCCTTCCATTGGATTTCGGCGGTTTGCATGCTAGTTCTGATGGTTACCGGCTTGTTCCCGGGATTGGGTATTGAATTCTCATGGCTAGCTATTCACTGGATCGCAGGTTTGGTATTCACTGCGGTGGTTATTTGGCACA
>JABJKL010000250.1 GCA_018660405.1 Pseudomonadota bacterium
AAGATGAATAGCATGCTACTTTGTTGAACCTGTCTGTAATTCACATCATCACTCCTGTATCAACGTGGTTAATAACGCAACGTATTCGGGGCTTACTGAAGCTCAAGATTCCCAGATGTGGGATATCTATCTGGAATAACGATCTAGAATAACTATGCTCTGTACTGGGCTCTGTACTGAAAAGAATCTGTACAACAAGAAATCGATTTGATCCGCCAGAAACCCAAGGCCTGTTATTTCGAGAATGTCGTTTAGGCTCGCCGTCTGTATCTGTTTTTATATTTTAAGACGCTTCTTTAAGCTCCTGCATTGCACCAAATACCCTCTCAGCGGTCGCAGGCAACGAGGTAATGCGGACACCGACAGCATCATAGATTGCATTCATAATCGCAGCGGCCGTTGGAACGGCCGTGGGTTCACCGGCACCTTTAGCACCAAACGGGCCGGTCGGATCATAATTATCAACAAGCTCAACTTCGAGTTCCGGCATATCCAGACTGGTCGGCATAATATAATTGGTTAGATTTGGGTTTATCTGCGTGCCATCGTCGGTAAACAGAATTTCTTCCTGCAGCGCAAAACCGACGCCCATCGAGATACCACCCTCTATTTGACCTTCGACCAACATAGGATTAATTGGAGTTCCGCAATCGTGGACAGCCACCATACGTTTAACCTCAACCTCACCAGTCTCGTCATCCACCTCAACGTCTGCAATTTGCGTTGCATATACGTAAGTGTTGAAAGGTTTACCTTGACCCGTTTCAGGATCCATCGGCACTGTCGGAGGATTGTAAGAAGCACTACCAATTGATGGTGTGCCAATCACGGCCTCACAATGCTGGGATACCTCTCCTATATCCATAGACTTGGACGGAAATCCAAGTACTTCGATTTTTCGGTTAGCCGCTTTCAATTGATCCACGGGAACTCCTAACAAAGGAGCAGCCCCTTCAAACAGTATCTGACGGGCTTTCTCGGCAGCTAACAGAACAGCATTACCGGTCACATAAGTCGTTCTGCTCGCAATAGCGCCATAATCCATTGGTGTTGTATCGGTATCTGCCGAAACCACATGTACATCGTCGGTAGCAATGCCCAAGGCTTCAGCTGCAATTTGACCAAGCACCGTTAGCGCGCCCTGACCAGTTTCTACTGTTCCAGTCAATACCGTGGCGGTGCCGTCCGTATTAACCTTAACAGTTGCCGCGCTGGGGTTTGCCATTACGGTAAAACCGATTGGATACCACATGCAAGCCATACCACGTCCACGTTTTATCATGCCTTCGGCTCCTGCCAGCCAAAACGCTCGCTCGCTTGATTAAGGGATTCTTTTAAAGCCACACTCTGCAAACGTTGGCTGGTTGGACTAGCAGAACCATCACTAAATGCATTCTTCAGTCGTATTTCCAACGGATCCATACCCAGCTTTTCGGCAATAGTGTCCATTTGCGACTCGTAAGCAAAGCAGACCTGTGGTGCACCAAACCCTCGCATGGCACCTGTAACCGTCTTATTGGTATAGACGGCGTAAGCTTCAACATGAATATTTGGGATATTGTAAGGCCCTGGAGCAAGAATCGAGCCCTTGCCGATCGTAGTACCGGTCCAGGAACAATAAGCACCACCATCCAGAAGAAGGCGAATCTTACGCGCGGTGAGTGTGCCGTCATTCATTACGCCGGTCTTATAATCCATTACGAACGGATGTCGAATTGTCGAGGATACAAATTCATCTCCACGGGTATAAACGGCTTTAACAGGTCTGCCGGTCTTGCGTGAAAGCAGTGCAAGTATCGGCTCATTAGTGATTTCGTTCTTGCCACCAAAGTTTCCACCAACAATCGTTCCGATTAATCGAATTTTGCTCTGTGGAAGATCCAGAGTGCGCGCAATATCCTGGCGACCCAATGTGATTCTGCCCAGACTCGACCAAATAGATACGCGGCCATTGCCATCCCATGAAGCAATAGATGCATGCGGCTCTAATGGCACATGTTCCACCATTTGGGTTGTGAATTGTTGCTCAAATACATGATCGGCTTCGGTAAAAGCTTTTTCCACATCACCCTTCTTAATGATCTTGCTGGCGTAGACGTTGGTATCACCACCATGAATCCTTGGTGCTTTATCACCATACGATTCCAGTGGATCGAATACCGGTTCCAGCACTTCATACTTAACCTTGATTTTTGCCAGTGCATCAGATGCAACCTGTTCGGAAACCGCTGCTACAGCAGCCACACCATCACCGCGATGCCTTACAATTGTATCGGCAAGAACTGGCTGATCTTGCAGAGTAGGTCCAAAAGTATTGGTCGGAATCTCTTTGCCCGTGAGCGTTGCGAATACACCTGGCATTGCCTCGGCTTCGCTGGTATCCACACTAATAATCTTCGCGTAGGCGTGTTCGCTGCGAAGAATCTTCGCATGAATCATATGCGGAAAAGTGATGTCATCGATGTACTGAGTCTGACCCAGTCCATGTAGACGACCATCAGGCCGAGTGGCTCGCTGACCAACGGCTGGTGTTTGCAGACGAGAATCATGCTGCGGAAACTGCAGCGGATAAGTAACGGGTTCATCCCCAGGAACTTCATGAGGCTCCTTTACTAACGGCGTGGTCGTTTCTTTTTCTTTAGCCGTTATTTCTGCCTTATCGGCTTTATTAAGATTTTTCATTCTTGTGTTCATTAGCCTGGCCTCCCTAAAGGTTGGAATGAAGCGGTTTGGTGGAACTCATGACGCGCCCGGCATCCTCTATCGCTTCGATAATTTTGGTGTAACCTGTGCAGCGGCACAGATTCCCGGATAATGCGTCTTTAATCTCAGGACGAGAGGCTGTTGGGTTTTTATCTAACAAATTTTTAGCCGACATAATCATTCCAGGGCCGCAAAATCCGCATTGTAGCGAGCCAAGTTCCTCGAATGCTTCTTGTATAGGGTGAACTTGCTGTGCGTTCGCCAAGCCTTCGATGGTAGTAATGTCGCGCCCCGCCGCTCGTGCAGCAAGCATTAGGCAAGAGTTAACCGATTTGCCGTCCACAATAACCGTGCAAGTGCCACAGTCGCCAACATCGCAACCCAGCTTTGCACCGGTGAGCATAAGATGCTCACGCAAGAATTTGAGTAAAGTCGTCTCTGGCGGGCAATCCGCCGATTTCAACTCACCATTTACTGTTAATTCAACTAACATAGCTATTAAAACTCCCCATTAACTTTCCCGCGCAATGCGGACAGATTCCTTTAATACGCGCTGAGTAAATACTTTAATAATCTGGCGCCGGTATTTTGCCGAGGCTCGGAAATCGTCAATCGGCCTCGCTTCACTGACGGCAATTTCTGCTGCTTCATCAATGACTTCGTCGCTAGCCTCTTTGCCAGCTAGAAATGCTTCGGCCTTGACAGCACGCAGCGGTACAGGAGCAACAGCACCTAACGCCAGCCGTGGTTCAACAATCTTGCCATCTTTATCCAGCCATAAAGCCGCAGCGCCGTTCACAAGAGCCAAAGCCTGACCTTTTCTAAGCCCATGCTTTAAAAATGCTGATGGCTTGCCTAGTGATGCCTTCGGTATGAATATGCTTTCAAGCAGCTCACCCGATTCAAGTGCTGTTTTACGCGGTGCAACAAAGAAATCTTCAACCGGCATCTGTCGAGAACCATCAGGTCCAACCACAGTCACCGTTGCATCCAACACCATGACTGATGGCACGCTGTCTGCAGATGGAACGCAAGTAACGAAATTTCCACCCATTGTGCCGAGGTTACGCGTTTGCACTGCGCCGATCGTATGAGCGCCATCAACAACCGCTGGCATTTTTTGCTGAAAAAGCGGCGAAGCCATAATCTCACCAAAGGTGGTCATGCTGCCGATACGAACACCTTCGGATGTTTCCTCGATCCCACGGAATTCGGGGACGCTAGAAACGTCCACTAATAAACTGGTGTTTCCCGGGTTATGTTTTAGATCAACAATTAAGTCGGTTCCGCCAGCAAGCAGGCGCGCGTTTTCGCCGTTCTCCGCAAGTAGCGCAATAGCTTCCTGCGCAGATGAAGGCGCAATATATTCAAACGGTCTCATGATTTATTCTCAGCTGTTCATCTCTTTTTTGTGGGTGTTCGCACACATTCATATTTCTCTCAATTTTTCTCAATTTGCACCAAACAATCCAATCAATACTGTCGATACATACAGTACTATAAAACCTATATGCGGTATTATAAACCCTTCATGAAGCCCCTGCATTACCTTTTTGGTAGGAGGATTCACGAGACTTTCAGCAAGAATGTGAGACCCTCAAGGCCCCACACCTCAATACTTGGCAGATCAGCTTTACCGATTTGGACGGAATTCGTCGTCGAGCGCCGCTCTAATTCGTGCGACGGCAACAGTATCTGGCGCAGCTGTGAAACGGCTCACTAGTAATGCGACCGGTAGGTTGATCACCAAACCCCAAAACGAAGGATCGTAGCGGACACCTGCTGGCAGATAATCAGCGCCATAAAACCGCACTGCAAACGAAGCAATCAAACCCGCCATAATACCCCAGGTAATTCCGGCTTTGGTAAACCACACACGTTTCATGGGCACCGTGACCGCAAGCACTGCCGGTAACAACTGCACAATCATTGAAGCCGTTATGCCGATCATCATTGTGACCAAGCCCCAGTCCTTATCGGCTGCCATCACTGTAATGGCAACCAGAAAAAAAACAATGACACGACCTACTTTGATGTAGTGGCTGTCAGGTGAGTCTTTCTTAATAAACTTGGAGTACACGTCTTTGGTTAGCATCGCCGAATTGGCGTTGGTATCGGCATCAAGCGACGACATACCTGCCGCAAGGCCACCAGCTACCAATATCCCGGCAAACCATGCCGGCGCATGTTCGGCAAGCAAGGTTGGAAATGATGCGTCAGAGTTGACAATATCCGGGTAATAGGCGAAAGCTGTAAAACCGATAACCATCGCAGGCAAAAACAAGATCATCAGGTAGAAACCCACTGTTAAACCAATTTTTTGGACTGTTTTCACGTCTCGTGCCGAATAGTAAAACATGAAACTGCGCGGTAGAATCGCCCAATAGAACGCTATGCCAAATACCGGCCAGGTAAGCCACCACTGCGCTGTAGCCAAGCCTTTGCGGCCAGGCAAGGTCAGCATCGCCGGATCAATCTCCTTAACCTTGTTAAATAATGCCAACAGATCACCATCGATCAGAGACAGACACCAGAACCCAGCTGCCCAAATTGCGATAAACATCCAGATCGCTTGTGCAACAGTCGTCCAGGTAACACCACGAATGCCGCTGGTAGTGACGTATATAAACACCAAAAAACCCATAATCAGAGTCGCACCAAATTTCGTAATATGATTCTCTGTTCCTGCCGACAACAATATTGCAGGCCCGGTGATATTGGCTGTCATTAACGGAATACAACACGACAGAATGTAGAGGGCTATAAACGCTCTGAATTTTCCATCGCCAAAGTAATCCGTGAGCATATCTGCTGGCGTAATGTAGTTAAATTTACGACCTAAACAGGTGATTCTGGAGCCGACATAGTAAATCATCACCAGCGGCGTAAAAACGGTCCACAGTATATTGGCCGCAAAGGCGACGCCATGTGAGTGGTAGAAACCCATCGACCCAGGTATTGCAAAAGCGGTATGAAACCCACCAGCCATACCAAGATAGAGGACAAGGAAACCAAAGCCAGGACCAACCTTGAAATAGTCGTCCATTCGATCGTTGGATGCCTTGGTCCATCGCCCGGTGCCGATCCAAAGAATAAATACGGCGTAAACGCTTACGATGATGATGGTGTATTGCCAGGATTCCAAATTCATTCTCCTTTCGCCTCCGCGTCGTCTTTGGCAATTTTAATGCCGAAAAACCAACAGCCGAAAAGCCAAACAAGGCCCCAACCGCTGCACCAAACAAAAACCAGTGGCATTCCGAACACAGGAATGGGCTCATTTACGGCCCAGGTGCCAAGATAAACCATTAGAAAACAAACAATAAACCAGGCCATATAGAGCTTTTCCCAAAGCGTCCCTGGCGTAAGATGGCTCGTGTACTCAGGTTCTGTCATATCGCACTCCTCTTGTTTTCGCGGACTTGTAGTCGTTCGAACAGCTCCCGACTTAGACTCGGTAACTGCCTGCAAAGTTTAGCGTACTAATTTATTCTTCTGTTATCTATCCATACTCTATGTGCCATACACCTTATGTCTTGATAAAGAGTTCGCTGGCAGCGCATTCTTCCTTGAAGGAGCCGCACAATATCATAGTAATGAACCCAGTTCTAATCGCAACGCGTAAATATCGTCCTGTAATTTCTGGTGGAATGTCGCCTGATCAAACTTTCAGAATCGCCATAGAATAATCCGCCTAACGATGCGGTTAGTATGGCGCGCCCGGAGGGATTCGAACCCCCGACCACCTGGTTCGAAGCCAGGTACTCTATCCAGCTGAGCTACGGGCGCGTAGTCTGTCTGCTCGCAATTGAGCGGGCGTATTGTAATCAGTTTGAGCGTTCGGAGATAGCCTTACTCTTGGGTATTCACGTAACGCCCCATCAGACGCCAAACAAGCTACTCCGTGGTTTCAGCTGCCTCGGCCAACGCGTAGCATTCGTACTCAAGTACGCGAACATCAGTTTCCAATCGCCGATAAAGCGGCATACTCATCTGCCACGGCTCGGTAAAAACTTCAGGGTCTTCAATTGTGACCTCGTAAAGCATATGGTCCGGACCGGTACGTGTGTAACGCTCAACGACATGCAGCGCGCTACTGTGAAAATTGCCCGAGCGGTCAAACCAGGTCTCATCAGTAAAGTGCACAACGTCAACGACCAGAGTATCGTCTTCCCAATGGCCGCGCGAGTCTCCCATATACCATTCGATCGGCCCTGGCAGATGTTCCCCTGACATGTAGATATTGCGGATCGAGTGCACCCATTCGTAGGTCATAACGATTTGATCTTCGGATTGAAAAATCTGAAACGGGTACGGCATGTAGGTGGTGCGCGGTACACCGACCAATTTGCAATTCGCTTCAGTGTCCTGGGAGGCCCGATTGCGATAATTCTGCTGCCGTTGCTCAAGCGCCCAGGATTGATAAGGCAGATCGTCGCCA
>JABJKL010000065.1 GCA_018660405.1 Pseudomonadota bacterium
CATGGAGTGATTCCATTACCAAGGCCATTAAAACGGCCAAAATAATTGTCATCATCTTTTCTGCTAAAGCGAACCATTCAGGGCCGGTAATACGCCAGGTAGAGCAGGCTGTGAAAGAAAACACACCCCTGTTGGCATTTAGGATAGAGGATGTGCAACCGACAGCCAGCATGAAGAAGTTGTTAAGTACGGCGCACTGGATAGACGCGTTGAGAACTCAAATGGACCAACACCTTCAAGAGTTGCTTAGCAACGTTAATTTTTTATTGGCGCAATCATCAGCCCCGTCAGACAAACCCGCTTCAGTCCAACGATCAAATGATAAAAGCCAGCCTGCAAAACCTTTGCCAATAAGCCCTATAGTGCGCCTGCAGCAACGGGTAAGGTTACCTGCCCCTCTCATTTCGGCCGGACTGGCCTTATCAATATCAATTGTCGGTGCCAGTTTGTGGTATCAGCAAATGCAGCCAGCAGATGTTGGACAGGAAGTCGTACGGCGGGCGGCAGAAGTGTATGTCCCTGAAGAAAAAGAACTCGCTGCTCAGCAGCGAACGCAATTAGAGCGACAACAAATAACCGAAAATGATGAATCGTTCAGTATCTACAACACGCTGGGGACTAGCGCACAACAGCCGCTACAGGAGCGACAAGATACCTTCGAATGTGAGCAGGTGGTATATACCGTTATAGAAATGTCGGACGTCTCTCTGGGTAGCCATCAACTGGAAGTCCTTTGGTTTGACCCCAGCCAGACAAGGAGAGAAACCACGCGCTATGGCTTTACGGTGGCAAACCCTCAGGAACGCATATGGGCCTGGTTAAAACTGCACCGGGCAAGCGGTTCAGGAATGTTGAAATGGATTGATAGCTCAGCGGGCCTGGAAGAATTTATTGGTGACTGGCGGGTAGAAGTCAAACTCAATGGTCGTGATGTTGGTCAAGCCAGTTTTCGAGTTATTTGTTGAAGTTTGAGGTCCTTCCTCAGCGTTTATCTGGCGGTTTATCTGCCACATCATTCCGAACATAAAATGGCACAAGCTCTGCCGCTTTAACAAGAGCCCCACTACCTGCTAGCGTTACAGGCGCCCAATCCAGCAAATGTTTAGCCTTCGGGAAATCACCTGATTCTGCGCTTTGCACTTTATCAATCTGCCTGCGAATCCTGTCTGAAAGCGAGCTCTTATAAGCGCTCCAACCCGTACCAATCAAACTATATTCCTGAGTAAACCGTTTATCCATAGCCGCCGGGTCGAACACACCTGTCACTATCGTTTCAGATATCGAACCATTGTTATGAATCTCAAACCCTGCGCTATATAGCTGTCCCATACGAGCATCGCTAGCGATGGCATAGCAGCCGGGTTTATAGCTCGGCGATAGATACGCCAACAGAGAGTTTAAACCAAGCACTTTCAATCCCCCGCTATAAGCCAAACCTTGCGCGGCTCCGACCCCAACTCGCAAACCAGTAAAAGACCCGGGCCCTATTCCACATACCATATAGTCGAGATCGCAAAGTGCTATACCAAAACCCGACATCAATTCATCGACCATGGCCAGCACTCGTTGTGCGTGGACCGCCGGTCCGGTGTCAATCAAGTGCTGATATTCTTCATCAACTTGTAGAGCAACCGAACAATGGGGTGATGCGGTGTCAATGGCTAATGTTTTCATATTGAAGCCAGAAAGTTGGTTAGCAAATTACGATCACTGGTTTGAGGCATTTCCGCCAAACTCTCTAAAAATTTTTTGCCATAACGCGTACTTCTGGTACGTGGATCAGCAAGTATTAAAACGCCATAGTCATCAAAATCCCGAATGAGTCGACCAGCCCCCTGGCGTAGTTTTATCACTGCTCGTGGTAGTTGATATTCCATAAAGGGATTCAAGCCATCTTGTTCCATTCTGCTCAATCTTGACCTCAATACTGGATCACCGGGGGACTCAAAGGGTAATTTATCGAGCATAACCAATACCAGGCTATCACCTTTTACGTCGACGCCTTCCCAGAACCCCATGGTAGCGCAAAGCAAAACCCGTGAGTTACGCCGGAATGCCTCTAATAATTCTGCTTTTGGCTTATCACCTTGCACCAAAACCATAAAGTCGGTGCGGTCAGTAAAATGCTGTGCCGCTGCCTGCATTGCTTTATAGGACGTAAATAGCATGAAAGCGCGGCCTCTACTCGATTTAAGTATTGGTTCCATATGTTCAGCCAATGCCCGCTGATAGTCCTGATCTCGAGGATCAGGTAAACCTTCTGGTAAATACAACAGGGTTTGATCCGCAAAGTTAAATGGACTGCCCCAGCTATACTCATCAACTTCACCTAATCCCATTTGCGAGCGAAAATGGGTGAAATCTCCGCTAACAGTTAAGGTAGCGGAAGTAAAAATCAAACTGCAATTACGGCGAGAAAAAATCTTTGCCAATATCGGCCCGGGATTAATCGGAGTTTCGCAAATACGAAATCCAAAGCGAGTAACATCTACCCATCTAATGGTATTGCTATCGGGTTGCTCAAGGAGATTAGATACCTGGCCCGCGATCAAAGCAGCCCGTTCATAGCACCGCTCCAGGTGATCCCCACTATCAGCCGCAGTTGCAAGCACTTCAACTATTTTATTTAACGCTTTAGCAAGAATATTGAGCGCGACATCCAGCTCAGGCTGGCCTTGTAATAGCTCTTCCCAGGCATGGCGTTGAATAGGTCTGCCCATCGCAAGTCTCAAATCCCGGACTGCTTTTTCCAGTGCTACAGCCGCATCCAAAAGCGCAGGTATACCGCTCTTATCCTCTATTTCCGCCTGGCGTACATCGGTTACCAAACCTTCTACTTGACGGTGTCCAATTGCCGAGCCCAGAAAATTACTGGCCACATCGGGCAGTTGATGCGCCTCATCGAACACATATACGTCCGCATCTGGCAATAGTTGCCCAAAACCGTCTTCTTTGAGTGTTGCATCCGCAAAAAACAAATGGTGGTTAACGACAACCAGTTCCGCGTTGTTGGCTCGTTTACGTGCCTTGTTCACATGGCATTCACTGAAATATGTGCATTTACTACCCAAACAATTTTCTACCGTTGAGGTTACCCAGGGCCATATTTCAGAATCCTCCCGAACCCCGGACACTTCCGCCTTATCACCGGTTTCAGTATTCGCAGACCATGCATAAATCTCTTCGAGTGCATCGCGCATCGGCGCTGACAAGCGTGTGGCGTGGCGCGACTGCTCCAGGCGATCAATACATAAATAATTTGCCCGCCCCTTTAATAAAGCGGCGTTTACGGGTATTTCAAGCGTTTTCGCTATGGTCGGAAGGTCTCGATGAAAAAGTTGTTCTTGCAAGTAGCGTGTTCCGGTAGAAATCTGCACTTTCTTGCCTGATAACAACGCCGGCACCAGGTAAGCGTAGGTTTTACCAGTTCCCGTACCAGACTCGGCAAGCACAGTGCCTTGAAACTGAATGCTCTCCTCCACTCGAATAGCAAATTCCTGCTGTGCGGGTCGTGGCTGGAAATCTTTGATCTTCTCTTTGAGTGGGCCGTGTTTGCCCAAATACCAGCCGGCGCTATTCTGCGTCAATGAATGCTCCTCGTACTCATAAAACCAAAGTTGTTGGAGTACTAGCGTGTTGAATGCAGGAAGCCAGGGCTTGTTGCCAATCCGGCATTTCTACGCCCAAGGCCTTGGCCAAGTTACTGTTATCCAGTACCGAATAAGCTGGACGCTTTGCTGGTGTTGGGTATTGGGCTGTAGTAAGCGGAGACAACTGGATGTTGCTAAAACCACTTTGAGTTAGTAATGCCTTGGCGAACTCAAACCAGGATATCTCACCCGCACAACTCATATGATAGGTACCCCATGGTCGCTCCACATTCTGATCTAATTGATCAATAATTTGCCAACTGCACTCGGCTAAAGATCGGGCATAGGTGGGCCCACCCATTTGATCGTTAACGATCGATAAACTATCCCGCTGTTTGGCTAAACGGCGCATGGTAAGAAAAAAATTTTGACCCAACTCGCCATACACCCACGCTGTTCTAAATATAAAATATTTTTCGGCTGCACCGCGTATGGCTCGCTCGCCTGCGAGTTTCGTCTGGCCGTACACACTATTAGGCCCCGTCGCATCTTCCTCCTTATAAGGTCTGGATGCGTCGCCAGAGAACACGTAATCCGTTGAGTAGTGAATAATCGGCACATCACGTTCAGCGCACACTTTCGCCAACTCAGCTGGCGAATCGGCATTGATCATTTGTGCCAAGTCAGGTTCTGATTCAGCTTTATCAACGGCGGTGTAAGCCGCGGCATTAACTAACGCGTCAAAAGTGTAGCCAGCCAAAATATCGTTAATGCGTTCCGGCTGTGATAAATCCATCTGTTCACGCCCCAGGCAAACAAGCTCAACCTTCGAATCCTTATTTTGCGTAGAGCCGTTGGGTCTGTTATTTGATTGGGGTTGGGTGATTTGCATAAATCTAGCCAACTGCCCTGTTTCACCGACCATTAATACTTTCATCCGTGCTCCTTAAACCTAATCGTCGGGATTAATCGTGGCGAGTTTTAGCCATCTAGTGTAAAACCGCCGTCTAAAGGTCCAAGCATGGGCGCTACTTTGTCTTTTTCCGAAAGCAATATTTCCGACTCGGGCAACGGCCAATCCACACCGATCGCAGGATCATTCCAGCGAATCGCCGCATCCATACTCGGCTCATATAAGGTGGTGACTTTGTAAGCCACATCGGCAAATTCTGAAGTTACTAAAAAGCCATGGGCAAAACCCGGGGGAATATACAGTTGCCGCTTGTTTTGATCTGACAGGCTAACACCAAACCAATCACCGAACGTTGCAGACTCGGCCCGAATATCAACAGCTACATCGAATATCTCACCACCCAGCACGCGAAGAAGCTTTCCTTGCCACTGAGGATGTTGATAGTGCAAACCTCGTAAAACTCCCCGCGATGAACGAGAATGGTTGTCTTGAACATAGTGGGTTGGCAGGCCGTGCTGATCAGCCTCTTTGGCATTAAAGGTTTCCATAAAGAATCCTCGATCATCACCAAACATTTGCGGTGTAATAAGCATTACGCCTTCTAATGGCGTTTGTTCTACTGTGATCAACGTGATTTAACTCATAGGTAAAGGTAGGCGAAAGTTTAGCGTGTTGGCATGGGAAAACAAGCAATAGAAAACATCCTTTCTCCGAATATTGACACCCTGAAAGTATTGGTCAGGAAATAAAATTCTCAGCGATAGTTGTGCTCATTATTAGTGCTCCTTTAATATAAGAAGATGACACAACACCGAAAAATTATTCATATTGATATGGATGCGTTCTTTGCATCGGTCGAACAGCGCGACAACCCGGAACTACGTGGGCATGCGGTGATCGTAGGCGGACAACCGGACAGCCGTGGAGTGGTCGCTGCCTGTAGCTACGAGGCACGCCAGTTCGGCATTCACTCAGCCATGCCTTGCTCCCGGGCCTACCGATTGTGCCCAAATGCCATATTCCTAAAACCACGTTTTGAGGCTTATCGCTCTGTATCAATCGAGTTACATAAAATATTTTCTGAATTTACCGCGCTGATCGAACCATTGTCGCTAGATGAAGCCTATTTGGATGTCACTGAATGCAGCCAACACAATGGCTCAGCAACCCTTATCGCCAGGGAAATAAAGCAAGCCATTAAAGATAGGCTAAACCTGGTGGCATCGGCGGGCGTCTCATACAATAAATTTTTGGCTAAAATCGCGTCTGATATGGATAAGCCGGATGGGTTATACGTCATTCGCCCCGAGCAAGCAGCCACCTTTATTCGCTCCTTACCTATTCGAAAATTTTTTGGTGTGGGTAAAGTTACCGAAGGAAAAATGCACCGCCATAATATTTTTACCGGGGCGGATTTAGGCCGCTATGACGAAGTCAAACTTTGCCAATTGTTTGGCAAATCGGGAAACTATTACTACCAAATAGCCCGTGGTATTGATAACCGGCCGGTGAGAACCGATAGAAAGCGTAAATCGATAGGTAAAGAAAACACCTTCAGTGAAGATCTAACGGATATAAACACCATTAACGATCATTTTGATCGGCTCGCTGAGCAGGTAGCGAACATAATGCTAAAACGTGGAATCACAGCCCGCACCATAACGATTAAAATTAAATATCATGATTTCAGTCAAATAACCCGTAGCATTACTCCACCGCAGCTAGTTATAAACGGAGCGTCATTACAGGCGGCCTTACCCGGTTTGATTAAGAAAACTGAATTAGGTAACCGCCCCTGCCGATTGCTCGGTGTGAGTGTGTCGAATTTTGTCGATCCACCGAAAAAAAGGTTCGGACAGGCGCTATTATTTGAAGAATAGTTATTTGAAAAATAATTTTTAATATAGTTATCACAGCTACTATTAAGTAAGGGTAAAGGTCTCGAATTGATTCAACAATTGCTGAAACTAATCCACTGCCCGCGAAAAAGGAGCCGATATTATAATTTAGTGCGAAAGGGTTCGTGCGAAGGACTAAAGATCATCGCATCCGTACATTGTTTTTTCGCTAAGTGGCGAACAACTGCTTGGGGTTGCGATCTCAACCGGTCGACGCAACACATTGGCTAAATCGTTCTGCTGGTGTTCGGTAGTCTAACGTTTTTCTCGGTCGCTCGTTTAGCCGTCTGGCTACGGCATTTAGTTTTGCTTGCGAATGCACGTGACCTTTCCCCCGATATTAACACCATGACAAGGATGAGATTTCCAATTAACCTAGTATTTAGG
>JABJKL010000127.1 GCA_018660405.1 Pseudomonadota bacterium
AATGCCTCAGCCAACCAGGCATCTTTGCTCGCCTGTCGCAGCGTTACATTCCAGGTTCCGGTCGCCTGCTTTCGCTGAAACAGATGCCCCAGGTCTCGAGTCACAACGACCAGTGATAACAATGCACCCGGTATGGCAATCAACAATGGAAACTGCCGCACCGGCGCTGGCCAATCCAGTGCCGTATAGCCCGCCCAAATAAACAAGATACAAAGAAGAATAGAGAGCGGTAAGGAAACCGCCGGATTTTTTTCAGATGCCTCACCCGCAGGGATCTTGCCAGCCTTCTTCTGCCGAGCGATACCGCACACAGCAAGAAATGTGGATACCACAATAATTAACAATAAGACGACGACAATTGGTCGACCCAGCCATCCGTAACCTTCGTGAATGCGGATACTGATCTGGAGCGAGCGCTCAAGAATTTGGCCAAGAACCAGTGCAAGTATTACCGGTGGACGGGGCCAGCCGCCACGTTTCATGAAAAATCCGATAATGCCGAATGCGACACAGCTCATCCAGGCACCAATCGATGCACCGCCAAGCCATGCACCCATAAACACAAACAGAAGCACGCCAGGTACAACCAAATGCCCCGGCAGCAAAGCGACTTTTGCCACCTGGTTGACGGTCTTGAGCAGTACCAGGGTTGCCACGACACTGGCGATAGCGATCATCCACACGAAACTGAACGTCATGGGTAGTTCGTCGGTTAACATGCCAGGGCCTGGTCTTAAACCGTGCATGATCAGTGCGCCCATTAAAATTGCGGTTCCCACACTACCGGGAATACCCAATGTCAATGTCGGGATCAGGGCACCGCCTCGCAGTGCATTATTTGAAGCTTCAGGTGCCAACAGGCCACGCACATCACCCTGTCCAAATTCAGAATCATCCTTAACACTTTGCTTGGCGTGCGCGTAAGTCACCCATCCAACGATCGAGGCCCCAAGCCCCGGGAGCATACCAATATAGGCACCGATCACACTGCAACGAACAACCAGCCACCAGTGTTTGAATGCATCGCGAACGCCATCTAGAAGTCCTTTTTCATCAGTTTGTCCACCGCGAGCGATCGACACATCTTTGATCGCCAATTCCATAACTTCAGGAATCGCAAATAATCCCAGCAACACGGGAATAAGCGGTAGCTGATCCAGTAAATATAATGTGCCGAATGTGAATCGAGGAACGGCTTGTGATTCCGGAAGTCCAATCGTCGCCAGAAAAAGCCCGAACATCGCTGCGGCTACCCCTTTCATCATAGACTGCCCAGATAGTGAACCGACCATTGCCAGCCCCAACATGCCGAGCATGAACTGCTCGGGAGACTCAAAGGCTAAAATTACTGGAAGAATCAAGGGTAGCGAAATACCTAACGCGGCAGCTCCACACACGCCACCAATAGCCGACGCTGTAAAGGATGCTCCCAATGCGCGAGCAGCTTCACCCCGTTTCGCCATGGGATAGCCATCGAGCACCGTTGCTTGCGAAGCGGCGGTACTCGGCACACCGAGCAATACCGAGGTAATCGCTCCACTGGTTGATGTTGATGCCCATGAAGACAACAGCAGTGCAAATGCAGCAACGGGTTCCATGCTAAACGTAAACGGCAACAACAGCACGAGGCCTATTGCACCCCCCATGCCAGGCACCGCCCCCATTAATATGCCAATAATGCAGCCTAAGGCAAAATATGGCATCACGTGCCACTGGAATATTAGGCCAAGGCCCTCGATTAATGCTTCAAGCATCGATTATTGCTCCTACAAAATAGCAAAACCCCGTCAATCAACAAGCGGGGCTTAAGTTATAAATGTTGGCCTCTGAACTAGTAGCCGCTGTTTTTCTCGATATGGCCTTTGATATATTCCAAAACTTCTGGAGAAACTCCAGACGTTGCGCCCAGAATTTCGGCTTGGCGCTGATAGCTTACGGACCCTGGAACATAACTCAGGATGCGCTTTGCCTCTTCCTGAAATTCTGCAGAAGCCATAGCCTCTGCAACCCCGGTGCGAAATGTTTCGGCAGCCGCAGCATCCATGCCGGGAGGGCCGAGAAAAACATGCTGCATGGTTTGGTCAATTTCCAGCAACGTTGCAATCGAATCCCAGAGTACTCCAGAGGGTGCCTCACCATTGAGCGTTTCATAAAGATTCGGCAGTGATGGCACATCAGGAACCAGAGCATTTTGAACCATTTCACCCTCGGCATTCAGCATTGGCATACTATAGACCGGCAAGACGTGCCCTTCGTCCACCAGCACGGGTACAACATTATTTAAATACGCGTGTGCAGCATCCGTTGCAGTATTAACCTCACCGCTGATGACCGCAGCTCTATAGTTGCCACTGCTCGGATAGCCCGCAATGTAGTTGTAATTGGCTCCAATCAAATCCAAGCCCATGGTGCTGATAATCATGCGACCATGTTCCGGCGGCATACCACCAAATAGAAGTGGCTCCGCAGTAGCGACAACATCTTTTGGTTCACTGAAACCGCCTGGTACAGAATCGGTTCGGGCATAAACCACTAAACCACTAATCTGCACCCCGCCAAGCGGAGTGAAATCACTATATTTAAAGGTAAATCCAGGGAATTCGAGCAATTCACCCAGCGACGAACGTGGCCCGTAATACACCGTGGTGCCATCATTGGGTGCCCTCAATAGTACGTGTAAATGTGCATTCAAACCGGATGCGCCTGGCATGTTATTTACGATAACAGTAGGATTTCCAGCCAGACTTTGTTCCAGATGTTTGGCGATCAATCGACCAACGGTGGTGCCGCCAGCCGAAGCGTCGAGCCCGATGACAACGGTAATCGTCTCACCCGCAAATGAATGCTGCTCATCTGTCGCAGCATTATCCTGATTGGTCTGGGTGGCATCACTACACGAAATTAGAATAGCGCTGACCATCAAGGCCATAAGAACACGGCAATATTGCTTAATCGTACGGTTCATCATTGTATTAACTCCAGGTTGCTTCCTACCTTTTTACTTTATACCTTTATTGTTTTTTAAAACAACAAGCTGATTCTTAACGGGAAACCAGCAATTTACCTCAATCAGGTAGCACCGCGACCGCTTCTACTTCAAGAACAAATCGTGGATCAGTCGCCAGACGTACAATTTCTACGGTAGTGCTCGCTGGCCGGTGGTCTGGGCCCCAAT
>JABJKL010000251.1 GCA_018660405.1 Pseudomonadota bacterium
TAAGCGTTTGGTGCCAGGTTTTGAAGCGCCGCTAATTCTGGCTTATTCAGCACGAAATCGATCAGCTTCTTGCCGCATTCCCTGGGTGAGTAATCCCAAGGGTCGCCGGGTTGAAATTCGATTTCCTGACTCTATGGCTAACCCATACCTGGCCTTCACAGCGATGTTAATGGCTGGTCTTGACGGGATTACCAATAAAATCGATCCGGGCGAACCCACCGGTGAAGATTTGTACGATCTACCGCCAGAGGAAGAAGCGAAAATGCCATGTGTTGCACACAGTTTGGATATGGCTCTGGATGCGCTGGATGCCGACCGTGAGTTTCTAACCGCTGGCGGCGTTATGTCCGACAATATGATTGACTCGTACATCGAGCTGAAAATGGAAGAAGTGACTGCATTTCGCATGACCACTCATCCGCTTGAGTTCCAAATGTACTATAGCTTATAGAAAGCTGTACCAAGCGCTTCCTTCTTGATCCCGTTGTTGAAGGGTTGAGGGGGGAAGCGTTTTTGTAACACCACGCGCACCAAAATGGTGCGTATTTATGAACTTAGCTGACATGAATGCCTGTGCTTAATCAGATCACGCACTTATTCGATGCGCTGTCTGTGGCGGTGGTGGCTTGTGATAGTGATCTTAACGTGTGGTATTTAAATTCCTCGGCTGAAGATCTGCTAGGCATGAGCAGGAGCACTGCCAAGGGTCATTTGCTCTTTGACATGATGGGACAAGACTATTCGCGACTGGAAGCCGCTATTCGAAAAGCACTTAAAAATGAGCGCCGCTATACCTTGCGCGAATACGAATACGAAACTTTAGGTCAGCGGGTGATGTTCGATATCACGATTTCGCCCATGGTCAAAAAAATGGGCAGCCACCTTATTTTAGAGTTACATCGTACTGATAGATTGCAACGATTGGCACGAGAAACCGAACAGTTAGAACGCCAAAAAAATTACCGAACGATTATTCGTAGCGTTGCCCATGAAATCAAGAATCCGTTAGGGGGTATTCGGGGTGCGGCGCAGCTACTGGAATCTGAACTGAGTGATCCGACACATAGAGAATGTACCTCGATATTGATTCATGAGGCGGATCGATTGACCTCTATGCTTGATCGTTTTATGGGCGCGCGCCGAGCACCAAAACAGGAGTTGATGAACATCCATCGTGTGTTAGAACACGTTTCTAAATTATTACTTTCTGCGGGTGGCGACACTGTTAAGGTGGTTCGTGACTATGATCCGAGTCTGCCACAGATACGGGGCGATGAGGAACAGTTGACGCAGGTGGTTCTGAATATTGCAAAAAACGCCATTGAGGCTCAGGGAGAGGGCGCTACGATAGGCTTTCGCACTCGTTCGGAATCATCCTTTACCATTGAGAAAACCCTGCATCGGCAGGTGTTATTAATACAAATATGGGATCACGGCCCAGGGGTGCCCGAACACATTGCTGATCGGGTTTTTGACCCTATGGTTGGTGCCAATCCAGGTGGCACGGGTTTGGGGTTATCCATTGCCCAGGAATTGGTACAACGACACGGGGGTTTGATCAATCTAGACGAGTACAAGGGGCATACTTGCTTCACAATTTATTTACCGTTCTCCGATAACGGTACCGAATATTAAATCGCAACAGTGGACTACTTATGAATAATGTATGGGTTGTAGATGACGATGACTCGATTCGTTGGGTATTGAGCCGCGCCCTGGAAAAAGCGGGTTTCGATACGAGACAGTTCAGCGATGCAGAAAGTGTATTGGGTGCCTTGGGGAGCTCGACCCCTAGTGTAATAATGACCGATATTCGAATGGGCAAAATGTCAGGCCTGGATTTGGCCCACCATATCGCTGAACACCATGCAGATGTACCCGTCATAATCATGACGGCCCACACTGATCTTGATAGTGCCCTAGCTTCGTATAAAACAGGTGCGTTTGAATATTTACCGAAACCTTTTGACCTTCAAGATGCCATAGACCTGGTCAAACGCGCGATCGAACAGAGCGCGTCAAGCCAGTCTGTCGCATCCGCAAGCCCTGTTGCCGCCAAACCCGAGTTCATCGGTGAAGCGAAAGCTATGCAAGAGGTATTCAGGGCGATTGGACGATTGGCAAAGTCCAATATCAACGTATTGATTCGGGGCCAATCTGGAACAGGTAAGGAGCTTGTTGCCGGTGTGCTGCATAAAAGCAGCCCGCGTTCCGGTAAGCCGTTCGTGGCGATAAATATCGCAGCGATTCCTGCTGAATTACTCGAATCAGAGTTATTTGGACATGAAAAAGGCGCGTTTACCGGTGCGATTGAGCGCCGCGTGGGCCGCTTTGAGCAGGCTAACGGAGGCACTCTTTTTCTTGACGAAATTGGTGATATGCCCGCTGAATTACAGACTCGGTTGTTGCGGGTATTATCCGATAGGCGATTTTATCGCGTCGGTGGTCGGGACCTGATTTCAGCAGATGTTCGAGTGCTGGCTGCAACCAATCAGGACCTGGAGGCGAGGGTTAAAGACGGGCGTTTTCGCGAAGACCTATACCATCGATTAAATGTAATACGTATTGATATTCCGACACTGTTCCAGCGCACAGAAGACATTCCTGTTTTGGCAGCGCGATTTCTGAAGTCTTGTTCTGCTGAGCTGGACGTTGACGAAAAGGTTTTATCAGATGAATCTATAGCGGCGATGAAGGAATATTCCTGGCCCGGTAATGTGCGGCAACTTGAGAATGTATGCCGCTGGATAACGGTGATGGCACCCGGCTCAGTTGTCGATGTTGATGATCTACCGCCAGAAATTCTCGTGCCAGATGAGCAGGTTAAGTCTGGCGTAAGTGACTGGGAAACCGCCTTAAGTGAACTAGCACGACAAAAGTTGAATCTGGGCGAAGAAAATATTCTTGGTGAGCTGACCCCGAAATTTGAAGGATTGTTGCTAAAAGCGGCGCTGCAATACACGGGTGGGCGTCGACAAGATGCGGCAAGGAGGCTTGGTTGGGGTAGAAACACATTAACCCGCAAACTTAAGGAATTGAGAGTTGACGTAGACTAGGGGCCGTTTTCAGTTAGTTCGTTACCGCGGTTGAAGCTGAAAATGTGCCAGACAAGGCATGAGGAGTGTGGTTTGGTTATTCCAAATAAACGACGAATAACGCTATATGGCACGTTTTCAGCTTCAACCCGCAGGGCCATGCCCCTTTTGCCCTCAACTGCGTTATCATTCGCTCTTGTAGAATAACTACACAGCACTCATTCTGCCTTGCTGAGAACAAAAGGGGACATGGCAGCGATGACGAACTAACTGTAAACGGCCCCTAGGGTTAACTCTACGCTCTTAAGCCTGATTCAATCTGGAGAATTTCGCATCATGTCGAAAGCGTTTATTGCACTTGTATTTAATTTGCTGATTTACCATCAAGTTTGTGCTGAAACCTTGTATGTGTCGGACGTTCTGCGAATTACCGTAAGAACGGGACCTACAACCACTAATGAAATTCTCGAAACTATAAGCAGTGGCACACAGCTGGAAACAACGGGTGAAGAGGCGGATGGATGGGTCAGCGTGCGTACGCCGAAAGGTACCGAGGGGTATGCATTATCACGCTATTTGGTGAACGAACCGATTGCAAAAGATCAGCTCGCTGAAATGCGCGCCCAACTTCAAAGGCTGCAAGCCGAGCCGGATTCAATTGCCTCAAACTTGCTTCAAATGGATAACGAAAATTTAATCCTGGCAAGCCAAAATGACGAGTTGTCACGTGAAGTCCAGCAAATAGCCGAGCAGCTTGCGCTTATTGAGGAAGACTCTTCGGATGTGTTCGCAGTAGTTGCGGAGGCAGACGAGCTTCGAAAAGAACGTGATCGACTTATTTTAGCGCTGGATGAATCCAGAATGGAGAACGCGGTGTTTGAGGATCAGTCCGATAAAA
>JABJKL010000252.1 GCA_018660405.1 Pseudomonadota bacterium
CACTAGTGTCAACTAAAGGATAAAAAGTTCCAATTGCATTAGAACCACCGCCAACACAAGCGTAAACGCGGTCAGGCAGGCCACCCGTAATAGTCTGAAATTGTTCGCGTGCTTCCTCACCAATAATCGACTGGAACCAGCTGACCATTTCCGGGAAGGGGTGTGGGCCACACGCTGTACCCAACACATAATGCGTATCGTCCATGTTGGTCACCCAATCACGTAAACATTCGTTGATCGCATCTTTAAGCGTCTGTTGTCCATCTTCGACGGCGACCACCTCCGCCCCCAATTTCTCCATCCAAAATACATTCGGGCGTTGGCGAGCCACATCCACCGCACCCATATAAATTTTGCACTCCAAGCCAAAACGCGCGGCCATCGTCGCCGTCGCATAGCCATGCTGGCCAGCCCCTGTTTCAGCAATAACACGGGTTTTACCCATCCGCTTAACCAGCAGGCCTTGGCCGATGACATTATTTATCTTATGCGCGCCGGTTTGATTTAGATCCTCACGCTTGGCATAAATTCGGGCACCGCCGAGCTGTTTGGATAAATTGTCCAGGCTAGTGATGGGCGTTGGTCGACCAGAGAAAGACTGCCCGACCGAAACAAATTCGCTCCAAAACTCTGGATCTTGTCTCGCGCTACGAAATTCGCGCTTAAGGTCTTCTATGGTCGTGTGTAGAATTTCCGGCAGAAAAATTCCACCGAAGTCGCCATAATATCCCTCGCGTCCATCATCAAAGTCGAATAAACCCATAACATTTGCCACTTTTTAATCAGCGCGTATCCTATCATCGGGCGAATGCACCGCACAGCGCTTACAATTACACTTTAGTTACCAACAACAATGATTAATAACTTGACCCAAAGCCGGTTCTCACGCGTTCTACAGCGGTGGCGAACGTGTTAGAACGGGGACCAGTAAAGCAGTGAGCATTAATAGGGTTCTTACAATCGAAAAAAGCGCAGCTTTGGGAAGTACGATGCGGTGAGGCCCACCACATATTCATCAAATAACAATTGAGTTAACCACCAACTTCGGCCGCCTGCTTCGAATTCCAAACTCGCTGTACCGAGATCACAGGCGATTTCTACTTCATTCATATTGAAATTTACACCCACACCCATCGCTTTACCGTAACTTTCCTTTCTCGTCCACCCCGCGAGAAAACGCTGGGCAGTGGACTGCTGTGAGTGGCTGTCAGAACACTTATCAGAGTGGCTGGAAATTTCAGTAATTTCTGCGGCTGAGAACTTTCGCTGCAAAATACGCTGGTACTCTAATTTTCGCGCTAGATTTTCAATATCGATTCCCAGCTCTCCAGAATCACCAATCACGTATATGCCCATTCCCCTGGTATCGGAATAACGGGTATCGGAATAATTGAATGCCGGGCCTCCTTGGGTGCCAATAAGTTGGGGCTTACCCAGACGACCTATTCCGAGTTCAATATCGCCTGCTTGCGTATCTGTGTACGCAGCGAGCAGCTTGCGTAAAAAAACTCGTGCTCGCAAATAGTCGCCTTTCTTATCGGCGGGCATGCGATCAAATTTGTCCATTTCTCGATCGGTCAACCAAGGTAGATACGCGACATCCGCTTCAAGCAAGTTGCTCCGCTCCCCGGTTGTTGCGAGCGGCGTTGCCCAAATATGTAACTCATCCGGCGATAATTTCGGCGCGTCGGTCAGATTTATTGAGCCTGCCTCCCAGACAACAGGAGGTGAACCTATGCCATGAGTCATGACAGAAATATTTTATAGGCTGGGTTGTCCGTTTCTTCTGCGTAATAATAGCCGAGCGTTTCGAGAAAACCGGCAAACTCAGCATGATCATCCGGAACCACTTGAACACCACACAACACACGGCCAAAGTCTGTGCCATGATTACGATAATGAAACAGGCTGATGTTCCAACGATCGCCCAGCGCATCAAGGAAATCCAGTAATGCACCCGGACGTTCCGGAAAGCGAAAGCGGAATAGACGTTCATTCGCCGCCTTGCCCGCGTGCCCCCCAAGCATATGACGCACATGCACCTTGGCAATTTCGTTGTCCGTCAGGTCTACAACCTGGTACTGGGCAGCCTGCAGAGACGTCAGAATACGACTCAAATCATTCGCATTTTTAAGCTGAAGGCCCAGGTAAACATTGGCATCATGCTCGTCCGCATAACGATAATTGAATTCTGTAATATTGAATGACCCAAGCGCCCGACAGAATGTCCTAAAACTGCCTGGCCGTTCCGGAATGGTAACCGCAACAATTCCCTCTCGGCGCTCGCCAATCTCGGTACGCTCGGCAACATGTCTCAGTCGATCAAAATTCATGTTCGCTCCAGAAGCGATGGCTACAACATCAATCTCTTTGCGATTATTTTCTACCAACCATTTTTTAACTCCGGCGACACTTAAGGCGCCCGCCGGCTCCTGAATGGTGCGGGTATCTTCAAATATATCTTTAATCGCTGCACACATTTCGTCGGTTGTAACCAAAACGATCTCATCAATTAGCTCCCTGGTAATCTCGAAAGTCAGCTCGCCAACCTGCTTAACGGCCACACCATCGGCAAAGATGCCCACCTCATCAAGCACCACTCGCTTGCCAGCACGAATTGACCGATCCATCGCATCCGCATCAGCGGGCTCAACACCAATGATTTTAACCTCGGGTCGCACCGCTTTAACGTAGCTTGCAATACCGGCGACCAGGCCGCCTCCGCCGATGGGTACAAATATGGCCTCCAACTCGCCTGGGTGCTGATCCAGTATTTCTTTGCCTACGGTGCCCTGACCGGCGATAACCAGCGGATCGTCATAAGGACTAATAAAGGTAAGTCCTTTTGCTGCCAAAAGTTGATTGGCCAACACCTGCGCGTCGCTATAACTATCGCCATGCAGCACGACCTCGGCACCGTGATTTCTAACCGCATCGACTTTTATCTGAGGTGTGGTGGCGGGCATCACAATAGTTGCTTTGGTACCCAATAGCTTGGCCGAAAGCGCGACGCCCTGCGCATGATTACCCGCCGAAGCCGCAATAACACCGACGGCAAGCTGCTGTTTCGATAATTGAGCCATTTTATTATAGGCGCCACGCAACTTGAACGAAAACACCGGCAGTTTATCTTCTCGTTTTAGCCAAATATGGCTGCCGAATCGTCGTGAAAGGTTTTCAGCGTAGTCCAGACTGGTCGGCTCAATTGCCTCGTAGACTTTAGACTGATCAATCAGGTTTTTGTATGACTCACTCATGCCTTAAGGTGGTTGCATAGTTTAATTTATAGTTTGATTCTGGATTCTAACCCGTGACCGGTTCACTTGTTTATAGAAAGATTGGATTAGTCCGACTATCGATTCTGTTGATTGCCCTAATGACAGACGCGGCAACGACACTTGAATAACCGACCCCCGCCAGCCCGGGGAGCGATGAATCAAATTCGGTAGATATCGATCATCCGCGAGGGACTTTAATTAAAAATGAAGAGCTCTACCTTTCCGGAATCTACCACTGGTATAAGGAATATTTTGGCGCGTACGCGGAGCCATCATTATTGGAACTGCTAAAACAACCGTTTTATCGGTATGATCGTAGCTACGACTGGAATGTTAATCAGCCGTGATCAACTTCAAGTTTTAGACTTCTTAATTCGAGCGATCCACAAACCCAGAGAGGGGCGTAATAATGTCTGCCAACCAGCAAAAACTGAACGCCGCACGCGCCGCGATGGAGCACATAGAGTACGATTGGGTCGTCGGGGTAGGAACGGGATCAACAGCCAATCATTTCATTGATGTACTGGCAGAAAGCAAAGACCGTATCGACGGAGCAGTAGCCAGTTCAGAAGCCTCTGCCCAGAGACTTGGCGAGCACGGAATACGCGTTCTTGGGCTGGACCAAACGGGTGATTTGCCGGTCTATGTAGACGGTGCAGATGAAGCAACCAAACATTTGCATCTTATTAAAGGCGGCGGTGCGGCACTTACTCGCGAGAAAATAGTCGCCGCAGCCAGCGAAAAATTTATTTGTATTGCCGATTCGTCAAAATTGGTTCCAGTATTGGGCAAATTTCCTCTCCCAATTGAGGTCATTCCCATGGCTCGGTCTTACGTAGCCAGACAAATCTGTAAATTCGGTGGTCGTCCCGTGTATCGTGAAGGATGTATTACCGATAATGGCAACGAAATACTCGATGTTCATGGCCTTGATATCAGCAATCCAGTGGAAATGGAGACTAGGCTGAACCAACTCGTCGGGATTGTCACCAACGGTTTATTTGCTAACAGACCTGCGAATGTGCTGATTCTTGGTGAAGACCAAGGTGTGCGGGAAATCACCTGATGCTCGCCCGAGAGCTTCAGGCAGCAATTTAGGGGCTCTCTAAGGTTTCCGCGGCCGGTCCTGCAATTCACCCATCATCAGCTGCTTTAAAGCTTCGAAAGAAGGCATTTTACGTAAGCGATCGCCACGGCTATCAACCAGGCCGTAACCTGGGTTAACCAGTTGCCACCAGTATACGCGTTTAACCCAACCCGTTTGCCAGGCCAGCTGGTAATATAGCTTTAAATACGCCGCCTGAGTTGTTTCATCGACGGTTCGCGATGGGTGCCCGGAATTTGGCGTGTACGGCTTGGTATCGAGTAACGGCCAATTCGTTTCGGTTACCCAAAGCTCATCAGAACACCGGTTACCAAGGCTAGCCATTGCCTTAAATAATCGTAGTTTATTCTCTAAATCAAACACTCCATACTGAGTATTCCAGGGTGAATGTCGCCGATTGACGTATAACTCGGCAGCCATCGCATCCAAATGGTAATCGGCAAAATTAAATACGGTTCGCCATGCTGGCAGTGGTTCAAAATCAATGACTGACGAACCGATAATTTTTATTCCTTTTGATCGTATTTCCTGTGCAACACTTTGCAAGTTGAGATAATCACGCGTACTGCGACAACCCCACTTGGTCCGATTTATGGCGTTACCTATCCAAAGCGCCTCGCATACGTTGCGGTTGACAAACACTTCTGCAATCCGGGTTAGCTGCCTGCGCCATCGATCTAATTCTTGCACTGAATTTCGACTTTGCAAAACATTGACAACAAATCGACAACCTTCAAATTTTTCCATCCAATGTTGATACTCATCAGCGAGGTGCGATTCCCAACAAGGAATACGGACCAACAGGTTTTCAATACCTAATTCGGCCACTAAATCTACTAACTCGTTATCATTATTAGCAAGCGGCGAAACGCTTAAGCCCACAAATTGCTTTGCGGGGATATCACACGGGTGTTTTCGCAAGGTCAGGTATTTCAGTAGCAGTGGTACCGCGCCCAGAAGTGCAGCACCAGAAACTTTCGCGTACTCAGCAATTTGGTGAGCACTTAGCCTGGGCTTGGCTTCCGACTCAAGCTTGTATGGCTGCGAGGAATATGGATCCCACCACTCGGGTGGCTGCTCAAGCATCGCTAGTACGACGGAACCTTAGGTGTTTGATGAAAAAGCGCACGAAATGGAGGCGGTTAATGTTTACAAGTAATCGATTGGATCATTTTTAACACAGTCCGAGAGTACAAAGAACAGTTGCCGCGCAAATTCCTAGGTTTGAATTCTGGAAAAAAGAATATCTCTTACTCGATGTCCCAAGCCGTGTCCTCTGGCTTCATATTTGGTAATCGGTCGCCATTGGGGGCGTAATGCAAACGTCGCAACAGTATTCTCAAATTTTGTATGCGCGGTTAACAGCTCGAGTACCTCCTCAGCATAAGGCTCCCAATCCGTAGCAATGTGAAGTAAACCATCTGCTTTAATGACTCGGGCCAGCTCGTCCAAAAACCCGAGGTTAATAAGCCTCCGCTTATTGTGCCTTTTTTTGTGCCACGGATCGGGGAAAAACATTTGTACCCTGGCCAGCGAAGTAGCGGGTATTTGCTGCTCAAACACCTGCACGGCATCGTCCAACGATAGCCGAATATTTTTTAGACCCCGCCGCTCTACCTGGCCCAGCAGGTTGCCCACGCCAGGCCGGTAAACCTCAATACCAAAATAATTTACCACTGGCTCTGCTTCCGCCATATCGACTAACGATTGACCATTACCAAACCCGATTTCGCACACCACTGGATTGGTATTTTTAAATAACGATGGGAAGCTCAAACAACCATCGTTCAGGCGCACACCCAACGCCGGAAAAAGCTGTTCCAGAGCTCGCTTTTGAGCCGATGTTATACGCCCCTCTCGCCGCACGAAGCTACGTATAGGTCGATGCTGTTTTCTATCAGTGTCGGACATATATACCACCCCAAAATAGCCGCCTAAGTAGACAGTCCAGTGAATAACCCCAGCGATGTTGGAGTGTAAGAGCGCTTTTTGCCGCCGAGCTTAGGCGGCGACTATCAAGGACAAATTCGACCTGATTTTCAATAATAAGCATCACCCATTGTTTCATGATATTTATCCTCACACAGCGTCTATTAAAACCCTAAAGTATGTCAACGACCTATTTTTTGCAAAAACAGCTCGGTAAATTGTATGGCGAAAAGCGATGACCTCACCAAGGAATCACGATACCCAAAGTTTCTTAGATGCTGGTTGATTCCTAAACGCCGGGCGCTGACAATAAGGGTTCGAATGACTTTGGATAAGACTAATTATGCGTATCGGTGTTCCCCGGGAAATCAAGAATCACGAATACCGTGTCGGGTTGACGCCATCCTCTGTGCGCGAGTTGACCCAACGGCAACACGAAGTCTTGATAGAAAGTGGCGCTGGTACCGCAATCGGATTCAGCGACGACGAATATAAAACGGCTGGTGCTCTGATTTCCGATTCGGCACACGACGTGTTTGAAAACGCTGACATGATCGTCAAGGTTAAGGAGCCGCAGCCCCAGGAATGCAGAAAGTTGCGTGAAGGACAAATCTTGTTTGCCTACCTGCATCTCGCGCCCGACCCCGAACAAGCCGAACTATTGATTGAGTCTGGTGCGATATGTATCGCAGGCGAAACCGTTACTGATGACCAGGGCGGCATGCCGTTACTGGCACCGATGAGTGAGGTGGCGGGCCGGATGTCAGTACAGGCGGGTGCCCACTATCTTGAAAAAGCTCAGGGTGG
>JABJKL010000253.1 GCA_018660405.1 Pseudomonadota bacterium
AGAAACCGGCTCATTGCGAACCGCCGATAAATCAGCGGCAAGATAAACTTCCATCACCTGGCGGGCTTCTTCGCCCTTTACCATGACCTCTCTGTCGCAGGCGACCGCCTCGATAAAATGCACGGTTTCATTATGCATGGCACCAGCGAACACATGACCTACCTGCTCGCCCGGCATGGTGGATAGCGGAAACACAATGCCCTCATCCATGGTGTTACGCACAATATCGCGGTGGCTATTATCAATTAACAACACACCTTCAGAGCCGACAAATTCGACATTGGTACTGGAGAAGTTTGGATAACTGGGCGGCAATATCCAGCCGGCACCGATGGTAAATATCACGCCATCATCCATGGTGACGGTAATCCACGAGCAGTCGGGCGCATCGCAGGTTTTCTTCATCACTTTGTAGGCTGATTGGCAATAAACACGCTTTGGAAGTCTCGGTTGCAAACACCATAAAATGAAATCGATGTCGTGGGTGGCTTCCATTGCTGCCGGGGACAACTTGGTACGGCCGCTGATTTTTTTGCCCAAATTACGGGTAATGTGGCGACTTACCATGGCACTCACGGGCTCACCCAATGAGCCGTCTTCTACAGACTGTTTTACATAGGCGAATTTCGGGTTGAAGCGTTGAGAATAACCGATGGTAAATTTGAGATTGCGTTGCGTGGATAGTTCAATGAGCTCATCGGCTTCATCAAGCGTCAGCGCGATCGGTTTTTCCAGAAAAACATGTTTGTCCGCCAGCATCGCTTCGCGCGCCATTGGGTAATGTAACGGCTCGGGTGTGGCCGAAACAATGATCGCGTCAATGCTTTGATTGGCGAGTAAATCCTGATAATTTTCCGTCGATGAAGTCGGCTTGGTTTGCTCAACAACCTCTGCCAGACGTTCGGGGCGTGTCTCGGCAATGTGTAATTCGTTGACCAGTGGATTAGCGGCACAGGTGTTGGCTCGAATGCCTCCGCACCAACCCGTTCCAATAATTCCGATGTTAATTTGTTTCATATGTTTTTCTCAGGCCATGCAGCATAATGTCGTTTGGAAAGCAGGCTGTAAGTAGTACTATTGAGCGCTACAATAGAACCTCAAACACCTGTCGGCACGGACGCAACAGCTTTAAATTAAGTTACTTAAGATATACCAAGCATAATAATGAGAAAGGTAGATGTAAATACAGGCACGGCATTATTTTTTACAATTCTTTCGTTGCTGTTGCTAATCAGTGTGCCCTGGCAAATCGCCAAACCCAGGCTGATTATGGGGAGAGCGTTAACCGCACTTGATGCATCGCTGTTTCCCTATATCGCATTGGGGGCAATGATGTTGCTCAGCTCGTTGTTTTTGTATCGCAACTTGAGGGGTGCACGAAAACTCCAACCAGTTTATTTCACCGTAAGTGGGCTTTGGAGGACATCCACCTCTTTATTGATATTCTTCTGTTACGCCCTATTGATGGAGCCTATCGGTTTTATGGCATCCAGCGTATTAGCGCTGTTAACACTAACTGCTTTTTACGGAAATCGAAACTGGCGGGTGGGGATTGCCGTTAGTGTTTGTTTTCCTGTCGCTATCTATTTCGTGTTTCTGTACGCATTTCAGGTTTATTTGCCGGAATTCTCGCTGTAGTAATGGGGGATAGTTATGTGGGATAGCTTTGTACAAGGTATTGGTTTGGCGCTCAGCCTAAGCACCCTGGCTATGATGGCCGTTGGTCTGTTTCTGGGTATTCTGGTGGGATCCTTGCCTGGTTTCACGACTGTGATGGCGATGGCCGTTCTATTACCGATATCGTTTTTTCTGGAACCATTGGTGGGTATTCCATTTTTGATCGGTGTTTATAAAGGCGGAATATTTGGCGGTAGCATCCCGGCGATTTTGGTTTCGATGCCGGGAACTGGGGCCTCGGTTGCCACGACATTCGATGGCCCGGCGCTAACCAGGAAAAAGCAATCGCGCAAGGCCATGGAGATGGCGCTGTATTCCTCGGCGATAGGTGACCTTAGCAGCGATATCATTACGATTATTGCTATCGGCCCGATTGCGTTGCTGGCAATGCAGATTGGTCCACCCGAACTGGCAGCCGTGATATTGGTTAGCCTCTTGATCATTGCGGTCACTACGTCTGAAGATTTGCTAAAGGGCCTGTTGATGATGGTATTTGGTATGTTCCTGGCCATGATCGGTACCGATCCATTGGGTGGAATGTCGCGGTTTACCTTTGGCGCATTTGAACTTAAATCGGGTATACCGCTGTTGCCGATGTTGATTGGCGTATACGCATTACCTGAAATATTACTGGCGACAGAACAGAAGGTAAAAACCGTTGGCGACAATATCTCACGTATTGGTGAACGATTGAGCATGCAGGAATTGCGCCGCTGTCTGCGTACAATATTTCGCTCGACGGGAATCGGGACAGTCGTCGGAATGATTCCGGGGGTCGGTCAAGTAGTAGCGGCATTTATGGGTTATGCCGCCGCAAAAAGTGCATCTGATCACCCCGAAACATTTGGCAAAGGTGAGCTGGAAGGGGTAGCCGCCGCGGAAGCGGCCAATAATGCGGTTAATGGCCCAACCCTGGTGCCTTTGATGACATTGGGTATTCCGGGCGATAACGTGACCGCCATATTACTGGGAGCGTTTGTGGCTCAGGGTTTGCGCCCAGGACCTCAATTAATCAACGATCAGGGCCCACTGGTGTTCGCAATATTGATCGCAATGGTGGTCGCGAACTTTCTGTTCCTGGCTATTGGTTATGCGGTCATACCTTTATTTGCGAGAATCGTCACTATTCGTCGAGCCTTACTGCTGCCGCTGACGGTCGTTCTCGCGTTTGCCGGCTCCTATATTTATCGATCCGACCCGAATGACCTGATTATTTTGGTTTGTTTTGGTGCTTTTGGGTATATCGCACGCAAGGTGCGCATGGACGTTACACCCATGGTGATGGGCTTTATCCTTGGGCCAATATTGGAGTATTCTTTCGGCCAGACGATGGCCATGTCTAAAGGCGATTTTTTCGGATTCATTATTTCTGACCGCCCCATTAGCGCAGCAATACTGCTGCTTGCGCCAGCATTGATCTACTATTTACATTCACGAACAGTTTCATTAAGAAAAGAGTACGTGAATCAGGAAGAACCCTCAGCGAATGAAGAGTCCTCAACCCATAAATAGTCTTCAACGAATAGGAATAGAGAGTTACAAGAATGAACAGTACCCAATTGTTGCGATTTAAGTCGGGCTTGTTGTGTGTGTCCCTGCTTGTAGCCAGTACGGTTTCACTGGCACAAGAATACCCCCAAAGACCGATTATCATGGCGATACCCTTCGGGGCTGGGGGTTCCCACGATATGAACGCACGAATATTCACCCGGGTTATACCCAAATATCTTGATCAACCGGTGATCGTTAAGATGATGCCAGGGGCAGCGGGACAAAAAGGAACTTCTGCCGTCATTAACGCAAAAGCCGACGGTTACACATTGTTGTTTACCGACAATTACCGCGATCAATTGCAAAAATATATTGAGTACTTGCCTTACGATGCGAGTGAGGAGCTGGTCACCGTTGCGCGCGTAAACTACTCGCCTGTTTGTATTCTGGTGCCTGCCGACAGCCCTTATCATTCACTTCAGGAATTGTTGAACTATGCCAAAAGCAATCCAGGCATGTTGTCCGTGGCGCACAGTGGCAACTGGGGGGCTCAGTTTGTGCCGTTATTGAGAATTCTTTTAGATGCTGAAGCTCATATGACGTTTATTCCGTATAAAGGGGGAGGTCCGGCAAAACAGGCCTTGCTTGCTGGCGACGTAGATGTAGGCATTGCGTTTCCTTCCGTTGCTTTACCGTTGGTGGAAGCGGGCATTATGCGCATGCTGGCAAGTGCTGGCGATGAGCGATTATTAGCCAACGTGCCGACATTATCTGAACTGGGTTTTGACGATGATCTGGGTTTGATGCAGCGGGTGATAATGGCTCCACGAAATACCCCAATTGAGTATATTGAAATCTTGCGTTCAGCCTTCAGAAAAGTTAATGCTGATGAAGAATACCAAAGGCTAATGGAGCAAATCGGCGCGAATACTGAATATCTTGATGGCGAAGAATACGAACAACTTCGTCAACTACAAAGCCAGCGTTTTGAAATTCTGGTCAATAATATGAGTGCAGAAAATAATAGTGAGGAGTAGTGTGGAAACTCCCTGATCTACCATACAATCCTGGTTTAGCCCGGCTCAACACCTTTTTGCGAAAGCTCATCAAGAATATCTGCGATAGCAAGCATTCGCACTTCAACTGCCAGCTTTTGCTTGTCAGTCATACTACCCAGCAACGTATGTATCATTGACTGGAAACGGTCAAGGTTTTTCTGCCATGTCTCTGGCGAACGGTGTTGGGTTAAGCGATTGCCAATCGCGAGATGCCCTTTTAGCTCTGCAATATTAGCAGGATCATTTTCTTGCCCTAACTTTTTTCGCTCTAATATAGCGAACAGTTGTTGAACCCATTCATGCCAAAGCGACCAATCTTCGCCTTCGTCATCATCCCCAATTGCACGACCCTCAAAATGACGAGTCATAATACCTTTTTGTTCCGCAGACAACCGCCAGCCAATCTGCTTAAAAGCACTGGTCATACGATCAACTTGCCTTTCTACCCTGGCCTCTTGTGTTCGCTTGTCGCGTCTTTCTCCTGCTTCTAAATAGATCTCTTCGACATGGGCTCGCGCCTGGATCATCTGATCGGGCATTATAGATAACAAAATTTCCGGGGATTTGTTAATCGGAAATTCAGCGTTAAAATCGTCGCTAAACGCAATGCCGTCAAGCACAATCTGATCAACGTTTAACCGATTAACATGATCACTTGTCACTAACGGCAAAAGGCTTGTTCTCGCCCAGTCTGCATATCTAGGTAGTTGCGTCGTACGATGCCAATAATGAAACGCAGCGACTTCCTCTTTCAACCAGGCATCCTGTCCGGGTGTTAAATCGGCGTATTCACGAATCGACTTTTCGATTTCATCGTCCAAACGTTCATAGAGCACGCCTATAACATAACCGTTTGCACCGCAGGCCAGCAGCGCAACGCCAAGTAAAATTATTACTGTATTCTTTACCAATCTATTCATACTTCGTATCAAGACCAAACGTATCGACTTTTTATTTCAGTTTGCCACAATCAAATGGCATAATCGCCTCGCAAATCTGGCACTCCAACATGCCTGATTTGCCAGATTCAGAGTTTAGCAAACATGTTGGAGCACTAATCTGGCAAGGGCCATTACCATGCAGCAACTATTCCAGGGCCTGCTCGTTGCAGGTCAGCTACAAGCAGACGATTTTCGGCTCGCCAAAAAAAAAGGCGTAAGAACTATTATTAACAACCGTCCGGATGGTGAAGACGTTGGGCAAATTAGCTCGGCAGAAGCCAAAATCTTATGTGATGAGCTCGGTATCGAATATCACTACTTGCCAATGGAAAATGGCAAACCACTACCTGACGGCCTGGTCGAGCAAGTAAGTGCAGTTACAAATAATGCAGATGGAATTGTATTAACACACTGCCGTAGCGGCATGCGCAGCACCATATTATGGGCCCTGGACAAAGTCAGCAAGGGTGAACTAACTTCTGACGAAGCCTTCGCTTGCGCGAATAACGCGGGGATTAATCTTACCCAGATAAAACCTCAACTCGATTTAATCGAGCACAATCTTCTATAATCTAGTGTAGCGTCCTACACCAGTCAATATTTCCATAAGCACGATTATTAGCGGCACATGCGCCATATAAAGAAGCAAGGTATGTTGCCCAATAGAAGCTAACGAGGTTGTAAATAAACCAGCTGTGCTAAAAATCTTCTCTCCTCTTTTTGTCGCATACTCCGCCATGCCAAGACCTATTAACACAATAGCAACGGAAGGAATGAAAGGTTGAAAATCAAATGCGGAGATATAATTGGTAGACAAGCCTAACCAGTAAAGAAAAGGATGATTAAAATAATCGTCTTTACAATAAATAAATACAAAGCCAAACAAGATACCCAGTGGTATGGCAAAACGTGCCAAATTTGCTTTTTGCAGCACTATACAAAACACATAACACGCCGATATGGAATGCAAAACACCGAAACTGATAATGGATGAGGGGTAGAGAATAATACTGCTTATCGTGACGGTAATTGAGCAAAGGAGCAACTGTGCCAGTCGCTTGGCTTGTTTATCGATGGAGGTATTCGATTGATGGGCCAGGTAAAGGCTGATTCCAACCAAAAGAAAAAAAGATCCGGCGATGGATTTTTGGTAAATTTTCCATAGACCGCCATCATTAATGGTGCTGTCAATGACATGATATTGACTAGCGAATATGAAAAAATGATAAATAGCCATGTTGATAAAAGCGAACCCCCGCCAAATATCAAAAACAAGATAACGGCCTGGGGAAACGGCGAAAGCGTGTTTTATTAGCTGCATCAATAGATTATTGATGACTCAGTCATTTCAGAAAACCAACCTTCCTGGAGCAATCAATTAGTCGGGATTTGCTGAAGTAGCTGGTCGTACTCTGCCAGCCCTGTATGCCTTTCTCCGTTGATAAAATAGGTCGGAGTGCCCGATATCTTAAGACGATTCCCTTCATCTATCTGCTCCAGAACGTAACCTGCATATTTGTCATTACCCAGACACTCTGCAAACTGGTCGAGATTCAATCTGGCACTGATTGCCAAATTTAGAAATTCGGCTTCTCCAAAAGGATTTTGAGTTTCAAATAATAGATCTGCATATTCCCAGAATCTATCCTGATCTGAAGCGCATTCTGATGCTTGTGCGGCACGATTAGCCAAGGGATGAATTGTTTCCAGCGGGAAATGGCGATACACCCAGCGGACATCTCTTTCTCGAACCAGATTTTTCAGGGTCTGGTGAAAACCCCTGCAAAATGGGCATTGAAAATCAGAATATTCAATAACTGTAATTTCGGAATTATTGTTGCCCCTTATGTGCTCGTTATTCTGGGTTGCCAGTGGTTTGATAAAAACGAATTGGAGATTTTCCCAAACATCGGGCATTCTCAACCGCACCATCAGGACCATATTCGTCAAGATACTGATGGTCAGCAGGGCAACCAGAAACTTGACGGAATAATTTGAGCTTCCGTTAGAGTTTGTATTGTCAGAGCGCGTCGAATTATCAGCTCTAGCCATTAACCCCGCCCTGTCATCTCGCAATTAAATATCTCGAATTTAATTTTTGGGGGTCATGTTGAATTACAGTCAAGACGACTCTAAGGTCGGCAAAGCCCGGCTTGTCCAGGGCAAAGTCCGCCAAATCCTTGCTGAAATAATGTCATACAGGGGTTTGCGCCGGCACTCGGGCAGTAATATGGGCTCGCATTTGGGCAACAATGAACGGCACGGTCTAAAAAATTGGCACCATCAAAATGGCATGCGCGAGGAAAGCGAGAATCATTGCACGCGGACCCGCCACCGCCACCGCCACCGCCGCTGGTATCACCGCCACATGCCAGTATGAATAGCCCAAACACAATGACTGCCGTGATGGTTTGGAGTGGATTGTTCGATATTCTTTGCATATTGCACCCCCCACGAGAACAATTAATTACGCTCTTTTTTATAAAAGACGCCAACTAATTATAGAAACACTCTACACTCGTAAAATAACAATTGCCAACAAATTTGCGTTAATACTGTTATTGGTGTGTATTATGTGGTAGCCAAATTCGCCCTAAACCAGTTTAAAAAACTCTATTATTGCGCGTGATACGGGCTTTCTTTTTACTTATTACAAATACGAGTTAGTTCACTGCAAATAACCACTGAAATAGTCGATCTCGCATACCTCATTGGTAGCAGTGTTTGCCACCAATTACCGACGCGCACCTTATCGATAGGCTCTGTACAGCTACCCCTGTGTGCTCGTTGCACCGGGCTGCATCTGGGACTTTGGGTCGGCGCCGCTTATGCGTTCTTTTATAAGCGGTCAAGTCTATTTAACCCAGGTTTATCCAACGTTGCTGCACGAATTTTTATCATAGGCTCGTTTCTATTGCTGGCAGCTGATGTGTTCACGCACCAATGGGGCTGGCAGAGCGGTTCAAACGAAATCAGACTTTTGACTGGTCTAATTGCAGGCTTTGCGATTGGCCTATTTATCGTGAGCACACTTCCAGCGGCAACAGACAACCAAAACACATTCAAGGTCATTGGAATAAGAGATATTGTTATTGGTTTGCTATTGGTATTACTCCTGTGGGGGTTAATACCAAATCTTCCTGCCGAATCATTGCTCGTCGTAGTTTTATTCGAAATGCTTTCCGTATTTATGGTTTATGCCTTCGTCTGGGGTGTATTGATCACCTATGGTTATTACTTTATCGGTAAAAAAACACTTCGGCCCGCCATCTGGCTGGGGCTGGGCGGCGCCCTGTCAATTCTACAAATTGTTGTATTGAATGCGATGAAGCCTACGTATCAGATTATTTACACCTAAGAATATATACGCTGGCGCTTAATGTTGCAGACCGGATGATTTGACAACAAATGGGATCAGGAGTAGCGTGAATCGACGCCCCGGTGGGTGGCTGCATATACTAGATCGGGGCATCTAATATCAGCTACGGGGGAAATTTGGAAATGAAAACTTCAATTATTAAGCCCATTCATACCATTGGCACAGTTGCTCTACTCGGAATATTATTTCTAGCCTGTAATAGTGGCACTACATCCGGAGGTTCGGGTGATAACTGCCCTCCTCAAATCACCTGCTCCCAGGGGATTGCGATTATAAGTAATGCGCCGCCATTTCAGAGTTGCACTTGTGGCCAATACAACACAACCCTGATTAATACTATTGTATTTCCTAACGGAGATCCTGGACGGCAGTGCCAGTGTTAATAAGCAGGAAAAACAATAAGCAATAATTGTTGCGCCTTTGTGCACACTAGAGGCGATGGATGAGACTTCACTTACGTATGGTCTACCAGATTGTCATTATTGCCGTTTTTCTTGCGGTTGCTTTATACCGAAGCGATCTGGTCATACAGGAATTCGATTTCGCCCGGCAACGGATGGCGGGCGACTGGGATGAGCAGCTGCACACTATCTTCCTGTTCCTGCTCATGTTGTTGATATTGGTCATTGCCACCGCAGTAATTTCGCTCAAAACAACCGTCATATTCGATCTGGCAGTCGTACTTACCGGCTTGGCTATAGGGTATATGGTTGAGGCTTGGGGGACTCGGTATGGATTGTGGTCTTACTATACAAACGAAAAGCCACCGTTATGGATCATACCCGTATGGCCTCTGGGTGCCCTACTCACTGACAGAGTGAACACTATCTGGGGAAATATATTTAGTAACCACTGTCACCGGGCTACAGTAACCAGGTGTTACTGGTTTGTCGCAATCTCCTTTTTAGCAATCATAGTTATATTCACCCTGCCCGCCAGTTCAAACCCAGCTACCTATATCGGTATATTATTACTTGGCATAACTCTAACCTATCGGCCACAACCGGAAACCTATTTTCCCCTGTTGATAATCGCCGCTATTTTGGTGTTGCCCGCCGATTATTGGGGCACCGCCAGTGACTGCTGGCATTATTACAGCTACCCCACGAACAACATGCTTTCGATAGATACTGGTGTTGCATTTGGCATCGCCTTCGATGCTGTTGTGGTTCTGTCAATACTGCGTGTAAGCAAGAAAATTGAAACCAGACTCTGCAATGAATCTGGCAGATTGTCCTCGCGATAAAAGATATGACTAATCTTCAGGGTATTTCATAACCCTATAAAAAGCCCAGCAACGGAAATTGGCGTTGAAATTGTATAAAACTAAAAATCGCAATTCCGTTTATTTATTGGGAGCAATCTTGCTGGTCATGGGGCTCGTTTACCTGCTGTGGCCCCAACACTTTACCGTTGATAATCTAGGCGACCCTCTAATGATCGGCATATGGATATTCGTATTATCCATAGTCTTGATACGGACCGATCCAGCCGTTGATTTCAAGATAATGGCAGTTGCTGGCCTGGGCGGGTTTATCATTGAGTGGTGGGGAACAAACACGGAAATTTGGTGGTATTTTACCAATGAAAGACCACCTTTTTTTATCATCCCCGCGTGGATGTTTGTCGGTATTGCGGTCCACCGTATGCGGGACTTAATTATTCGCTTGGTACCAGAAAGGTTGGATAACCATTTTCTGTACTGGATTACGTTCTATGGATTCTGCATCTGGATGCTGTGGTTTGTGCGTGGCTATATCGGTTACCGCACGACCTGGTATACCATGACACATATGCTGCTAATACCATTATTTTTCCCGCGCCCGAGAGAAGATCTAACTCTTTTTTTGTGCGGCTCTTTACTCGGAGTTTTCATCGAGTACTGGGGCACCAGCCGAGAATGCTGGACCTATTACAGTCAGGAAATTCCACCGGCAGTGACCGTATTTGCCCATGGATTTGCAGCTGTGTCTTTTACCCACAGTGTCAAGACGCTCGACTATGTGGCAAAATTTGTTCGCCGTACACAATTCTCTTTTCATTAGCGCAATCAATGAGCACCTCCCACAAAGTTGGTTTTATCAGCCTCGGCTGCCCAAAGGCCTTGGTCGATTCAGAACGAATTCTGACCCAGCTAAAATCTGATGGCTACGAGGTGGTGCCCACCTATGATCAAGCTGATTTAGTTATCGTTAATACCTGCGGTTTTATCGATGAAGCCAAAGCTGAATCATTGGATACGATTGGCGAAGCACTCAATGAAAATGGCAAGGTCATCGTCACTGGCTGCATGGGCGCCAATGCGGGAGACATAACCGAACATCACCCCGATGTACTCAGCGTGACAGGCCCGCAAGCCTACGAAGAAGTTATGTCGGCGGTGCATGAACATTTCCCCAAACCGACCATTCACGCGCCATTTGATCCACTGGTTCCGCCGCAGGGTGTCAAACTAACGCCACGCCATTACGCGTATCTTAAGATTTCTGAAGGGTGTAACCACCACTGTAGCTTTTGTATTATTCCTTCGATGCGCGGTAGCCTGGTGAGTCGTCCAGCGGACTCCGTAATGGCAGAGGCAGAATGCCTGGTCAAATCCGGTGTGAAAGAACTGTTGGTGATATCGCAAGACACCAGCGCGTATGGTGTCGACGTAAAATACCGCACTACCTTTTGGAACGGCCGCCCGGTTAAAACCAGTATGATTGAACTCGCCAAGGCTCTGGGGTCTCTTGGCGTCTGGGTTCGCCTGCACTATGTATACCCTTACCCCCATGTTGATGACGTTATTCCTTTGATGGCCGATAATATTATATTGCCGTATCTGGATATTCCATTCCAACACGGCAGCCCAAAAATTCTAAAGGCGATGAAGCGCCCGGGCCAAATTGAGAAAACGCTTGATAGAGTGCATGCCTGGCGCAAGCAATGCCCAGAACTGACCATAAGAAGTACGTTTATCGTCGGGTTTCCCGGTGAAACCGATCAAGACTTTCAAATGCTATTGGATTTTCAACGCGAAGCACAGCTGGACCGCGTGGGATGTTTTCAGTATTCCCCGGTTGATGGCGCAAGCGCTAACCAATTGGCAGATCATGTGCCCGACGAAATCAAGCGAGAACGACAGGCCCAATTCATGAAGGCTCAGGCTGAAATCAGCACCCAACGTCTGGCAAGCAAGGTGGGGCAGACCATAGAAGTTCTAATCGATCAAATTGGTGATGAAGGCGCGATTGGTCGAAGTTGGGCCGATGCGCCCGAAATCGACGGCCGTGTATTACTCGAAGACGAATTCGATTATCAGGCTGGCGATTGTGTGCAGGCAGTCGTTGAAGAGGCGGACACGCATGACTTATGGGCCAGTGTAGTGACCTGATAGTTAATGCCTGACGCGTTCACAAGCTATTGCGAAACGTTTACAGGCGCTACCCCAAAATCAATCGCCCCGGACTGCACATTCGTCGGCTCCTGATCAGCAGGCACTTCTTCAACGATATCGGCACCTCCTTCCTCACGCACCGCCAGCTCCGTATAAAATGAAGGGCAATTGAGACTGTGCCACATCGTTTGAGACAATTCGCTGGTCTGCACGGTCGATAACAAATCATCACATTGCACTTTGCGCGCATTCAATATATTGGCAGTCGCCGCCAGCACTTCGTCAATTTGGCTGGTATCGTTCGGTGTTACTGATTGCGGTTGCGAATCACAAGCGGTGACCAGCATAACAAACATCAATATCGCAACACATTTCATTTATTACGAACCCACATAGGCCACTCCCGTGCCGCCCAGACCGCAATACCCAGCCGGATTTTTAGCCAAATACTGTTGGTGATAATTTTCTGCATAGTAAAAAGGACCCGCTTGCTGTATTTCGGTTGTGATCTTGCCCAACCGCGCAGCACTTAGTTTACATTGATAATTACGCTGGCTTTCATTGGCTAAACTTTCTTGCTCATCCGTCGTAGTATAAATGCCAGAACGGTACTGTGTACCTACATCATTCCCCTGCTGCATACCCTGGGTCGGATTATGTGCCTGCCAAAATTCTATTAACACACGAGTAAAACCAATTTTTTCAGGATTGTAGGCTACTAGTACAACTTCATTATGCCCGGTCTGCCCGCTACAAACTTCTTCGTAAGTCGGGTTGGGTGTCCACCCACCTGAATACCCAACTGCGGTAATCGCCACGCCGGGCAACTGCCAAAATATTTTCTCCGCACCCCAAAAGCACCCCAAGCCGAGCGATACCCATTCCAATCTGCTGTTAAAGGGTGGATGCAATGACTCGCCATTGACAAAATGCGTTTGAGCTGTCGGAATTGGCTCTGGACGCCCAAGCAAAGCGTCTGCCTCAGCCACTATGGTCATCTTACTGCTGGAAAACATTCAGACCTCTTTTACAATTATTTCACTGATGTACTACTAGATGTACTATAAGCAAACTAAAGGCAATTACTATTACTAACTGCTAGCGCCAGTTACTATTGCCGCAGCATTATCATCTGTCAACGACTCTGTTTTGCTACCTGTTTTACTATGAAATTCATTCGAATCGCACAACTGCTACTGATTCTGCCATTAATGTTAGTCGCGATTGGCTACAGCTTGCCTTCCAGCAGCGTGGCAGAAGGTGAAATAATCGTGAGTGCCGAACCAAAACAGATCTTTGAATTACTCAACAACCCCAACAATCATCCACTCTGGGCCCCTTGGGTATACAGCGCTGGAAATCAGGCCGGCTTAAGTTTTAAAACCGCTGGCGCTACTCAGGGCAAAGGCGCAAAACTCCTTTGGCAAAGCGATGGCAACGATGTTGGCAATGGCAGCACAGAGATCACCTCCAGCGTGCCCTATAAATTTCTCACTGGCGATATACGATCTAACGATCTATTGTCCACCGACCAATTATCAAATGACGGACCCTTTAATGAAGTACCCAGGATTTATTATAAATTTACCGTTTACAACAACTTGAGCAACACCGAAGCGCAAGTCGTGTTTCAATACCAATCTTTCGAGCAAGGTCCATTGGGCCGACTCATTGCAACGGTGTTTGGCAACCCGATGAAACAAGATCTCGACGAATCACTAATTCGGTTAAAATCGATAGCAGAAGCCCGTTCAACAAACAATTAAATTGCAGAGGCTATAATGAGCAAGCTCCCAGAACATTCCACCAGAAACTATATTAATGCCACTGCGTTTGGCTTTACCGTATTCCTGGCGCTCGCTACAAATACCGTAACCGCAGCAGAACCGGCTACCGCCGTATTTGCAGGTGGCTGTTTTTGGTGCACCGAATCCGATTTCGAAAAATTAAATGGCGTCATCAAAGCCGAATCGGGTTATACCGATGGTCATGTAAAAAACCCAACATACCGACAAGTGTCTGCAGGCGGCACAGGGCATACCGAAGCCGTGCAAGTCACTTACGATCCAGACATTGTTAGCTATCGCGAGCTGGTCGAATATTTCTGGCCCACCATTGACCCGACCCAGGCGGATGCTCAGTTTTGCGACCATGGCTCACAGTATCGCAGCGCGATTTTCTACCAAACGGCTGAGGAAAAAGCGATCGTAGAAACCTCACTGGCCAAGCTGGAAACCACCAAGCCTTTTGCTGCGAGAATAGTCACTCAGTTAGCGCAACGCTCTGAATTCTATATGGCCGAGGACTATCATCAGGATTACTACAAAAAGAACCCGATTCGATACGGGTACTATCGTAACGGTTGTGGCCGGGATCAGCAGCTAAAGGATTTGTGGGGCGATTTGACACATAAGTAGGCCAGTTTTCTACGACCACGTGCTCACAATAAGCAAGCAGCCCTACATGACCGCTATATACTCAGGCTGTGTGAAAACTCAGATTTCAGTTGCTTCATTTTTAACACCCTCTTCTCTATAGTTAGAGATTAGGTGTTGCGTCGACCGATTGAAATCGCAGCAATTAGCTGCCGTTTAATATAAAAGTCTCGGCGTATTTTAGGGGATAAGAATTGAAGAAAATCGATCTTGGTCAAACGCTGCAGCTACTCGGAAATGTGGGCGTTATCGTCGGTATCTTTCTTCTCGTATATGAGCTCAATCAGAATCGGGACTTGATGCAAGCGCAGACACGTCATGAGTTGAGTCAGGGCTTGGTCGAACTCTTGATAGCAAATAACAGTGATTCGGAGCTTATGAGCATCCGTCTACGCGGAAACAGAGGGGAGGACCTCACTGAATTAGAATTCGAAAGATTTCAGATGGCGGCGAGTATCGAAATGAGGTATCACGAAGATGTTCACTATCAGTATCGCAATGGTCTTTACGATGAAACCGAGTTTAACGCCCAACGGGAGATGTGGAAAAATATTTATGCCGCTATAGGAAGAAAGGTTGTATTTTGCACATCACGCAGTGGATACTCGCCCGAATTTGTAAAAGAGATCGAAGGCTTGCTAGGGAATTCTGCATGCGAGTCTATAGACGAACAGTAGTTTTTAGGGGTTTAGCCAATGTGTTGCATTGACCGACTAGCGAACCTCATCATTTTATCGTCTCGCTAAAGCAAATGGATTGAATCGCTGTTCGACGTTTCCGATGCTTTCAGACCCTGAAATTCATGTTTCGATCAGTGAAACATATGCCTTATACTACTTATACTCGCCGGGGACAGGTCTGTAGTCTGCCTTGCCCATCCCGATATAACTACAGTTAGCCGTAGGAGAATATTTAGTATGAAAATTATCATTCGTGTGCTCGCCATAGCGTCGTTGTTCTGCTTCGCCGCCTTGTCCCACGCTCAGGACCGCGTCGTGCCCATCGAGACGACAGAGCTCTCAATGGCGGATGCGCTCACTGCTGCAAGCGCTGCGATAGCAAGCTGTGAAGCGGACGGCCATCGTGTTGTCGCTATCGTCTTGAATACGGAAGGCAATATCCAAGTCTTCCTACGCGGCGACGGCAGTACGTCGTACGCGATCGATAGCGCCCGAATGAAAGCCTATACGCTTGCCAATCTAGGGCCGATTCGCGATACCGCGACCTCCGGCGGGTTGGCGAGCAGCATCTTGAGCTCCGGGAACGCGAACCCACAGCTATCGAACATTCCCGGCATGCTGCTGGTCGGGGGTGCCGTCACGATAGTCAAAGACGGTAAGCGCGCTGGTGTGTTGGGCGTAGCGGGCGCCCCGGGCGGCCAGCTTGACGAAGATTGTGCGACCGACGGCATCAACGCCATTATATAACTCTGGCGATGAATGCGAGTAGCTCAGACCATGCAGGCTTGAGCTGCAGGAGTCTTCGTCATCGGGGGGAATTATGGTCGAGCTGTCGATTCTCAAACAACACGAGTGGCCAGGGAATATACGCGAATTGAAAAATGTTATTGAACGTGCGGTTATCTCGACTACCGGTAATCGTCTTAGGCTGGATCTTGCGCTACCAAACACTCCCACAGTAGAACAATCGTCATCTGAATCAACACCGGTGGTTCCTTCGGACTATCGGACCGTCTCGGAATTTAAGGAACTCGAGAAAGCGAATTTAATCGCCGCGCTGACACATGCTAACTGGAAGACCTGAGAACCCAATGGGGCTGCAGAAGTGCTGGAGATGAAACCTCCAACATTAGCGTACCAAATGAAGAGTTTTGGAATCACCCACCAAGGCAGCACGAAAAATTAAAGCCAAAACGCCCTGAATCACCGTCACCACGTGGGCGTTTTTTCGGTATTTTCTAGAACGTTGACTGCAGGCTGAAGAAGTAATCGGGGTTTCTCTTAATACTCTGGAAGTCGACTCGTTTGACAACCCCGTCGGCGATATTTCCTACATAAAACGTTTTATCCAGGTTGCGGCTATCACCATAAATACGATTCGTTTCAATCCGGGCTTTCATATTGGCACTGAAATTATATTCAGCAAAGATGGATACGTGTGAGCCAAAATCGGTAACCTCATACAAGGACACATCCTGGCGCTCACGACCGCTGCGCCGATGTGCGTTGAACCCATAGGCTACATTTGAATTCTCAATATCGTGGCGGAAATTAAAAATGATGAAATGGGGCGTTGTATTATGTATCGTGCGATTTTCGCCAGTAAACGGATCTGTCGTATCGGAACCTCGATACCTATACGAAAT
>JABJKL010000202.1 GCA_018660405.1 Pseudomonadota bacterium
CCAATAGCAAACGACAATACCACCCCAACAATGAGTGCGATGGCTCCTCGAACGCCCGCGCGCTTGATCTCATCCAAATGTACGCCAAAGGCAGTGGCGACAATTGCGAAGTCACGAAACATTGCGCCGCCCAGAATGCCGACACCGGCAAATATTTCTATATCTGCCAGGCCCTGTTGTCCACCGCTAAACACGCCGCCAAAGTAAGCCAATAGCAGGCCAATGACGATGGCAATTGCCGAACCATGTATTCGTCCCGCAGACAGTCGACCAGAAAGCTGATACGAAAACCAGGTGATCACACCCACCACAAACATGGCAAAAATCAGCCCGTTCCTTACGAGTACTTCGATTATGAGCTCAATCATTTTTCTGCTCGATCCTGCCCGGCCGACACATCAGGGTCATCTGCTTTATGACTGTTGAGCTTGTGACCGCTCAGAACAGGTACCAGGGCAAGACTAGCCACTACCGCCAACAACCCTGCCAGCAAAGCGACTGCGCCACCATTAAGCGCTGCAATTACATTTTGTTTTGCCGCCATTGCCACCACAATGGGGATGTACATCGCGCTCCAGAAAGAGATGCCTAACGAGGTATTGGTATTCTTGATAAAAGATTCAAAGCGATGGCTGATGATAATCAGCAATAACATGGCAATGCCAACCCCACCGACATTGGCCTCAACGCCGATGGCCACGCCCAACCAATCGCCAAGAAATTTGCCAACGATCAAGCAAGCCGCAAGTGCTGCTACTCCATATACGATCATATTAGTACTCCAACTGGTTTAGACCAATTTGCCAGGTCGCCAAACAAGCATCTATCGCATCACACTTGACCACCGTTAATGTGCACCATATATGACTTACAGTGGAGGCATCGGTCGATCCGGTGCCAGTGCTGGCAACGCATCGCGCTGAGCTCGCTGGTTTATTGGTATTTGCCTTTAATTATTATTACCAAGCCTAGTATCCCAGAATACAAAATACCCGGGGCGGATTATTTCGATAAATACTGCATCGCGAAAGAACCTTACTGCAATTAATACAGAATATTGCAATATCCGCTTACTGAGCGGCTGCTGTTCTGGCCGCTGCCAGGTCATAGGTAATATAAAACTCTGTTTGGTAGGCACCCCAGGCACCGCGCTCTATTGCCACGTTAATCCTTCGCAAAAGATCGGGCGGAAAACGCATCACGATCACTTGCCCAATACCCATCATTACGTAATGACCGACAATTTCCACACCCTCCGGAGGGAACATTTCGTTAAAACCCGTACGGTCCAGAAGTTCACCGCGCTCGTCATTATTCATCGTCTGATCGTGTTTAAGAAATACCGTTAGCAACATTGTGTCGCTGTCTGGCAGAAGCGGCACCTGCTGTGCCATAACACTGGCGCTGGTTAGCAATAGAAACGTACAAATTAAGCCATGAATAAATTTCATCAGATTTCACCCTTGTGATATGTATGTTGTAGGTATCCGAACGATTATAGAGCCAAGCGACGAGTTGCAGCTAGTCCTCTTTCAATATTAGGCAACCCTCAATTATTGAACCACTTCACCAATTCGCCCATACTTATCTGCTCTGCTTTTACAAAACTTATTAAACGCAGGTAATTACGACCATGAAAAGTTACCGTATATGTGCCGTCGCAGCTAAATTTTCGCTAGCAGCCTTTTTATCGCTAATGACCTCACATGCAGCAGCGCAGGAGAACCCTGTAGATTCCGCCGAAACTACAGAGCACATAAATGCCGCGCGCGACATAGCGGGCAGCCAATGGGAAGCCGCATTTAATTTCGTATGTACAGAAGCCCCGGAAATCGGGGGTCGTGACCAAAGCCCGATTGTTGAACCAACCAAAATCTTCGATAATTTGTCTGTGCTTGGCCGCAGCGGAACCGTTGTTTACGCATTAGACACCTCTGAGGGCATCATTCTTATCGATTCGGGTTATCCAGGGCAGGAAGAGTCTGTTCTGCTAGCGGGTCTGGAAAGTCTGGGCTTCAATCCACAAGACATTAAAATCGTGATCGTCGCGCATGGACACGCCGATCATTATGGCGGCGCGCGATACCTGCAAGAACAGTATGGTGCACGTATTGTGCTGGCGGAAGCCGATTGGCAAATGATCGAGGCAGCTGCATCAGAAGATGGAACACCGCCTATCCCCGCAAGAGATGTAGTAGCAACCGAAGGCGTACCCATCACTCTGGGCGATACGCAAGTATTACCCACTCTGGTCCCCGGCCATACGCCGGGCTCACTTGGGCTGGTTTTTCAAGTTCAAGATGGTGACGCAGAACATACCGCCGCCCTGTTCGGTGGAACGATTTTGCTCACCGGCAGAATTTCAAGCGAAGGTTTGCATCAGTACGTCGACTCACTGGCGCATTTTTCGGAAATGGCCAGCGATATGGGCGTTGAAGTGGAAATTAGTAATCATCCTATTTTTAATAATTTCCCCGCTCAGCTAGCTGCACTCAAAACAAAAGCGGACGACAGCGCCCACCCCTTTGTTATCGGAGAGCAGGCCTACCAGAGTTTTCTTGGCGTTATATCTGAGTGCACAAAAGTTAAACTGGCACGGCGCGGCGATCTATAAGAGACTGTTGCACGAGCAGGGATTTTGTTCTCTGGCAAGGCAAAATCGTACGCAATGAGGGAGTTTATATTGCATAAATGACCGATTGAGTACGTTTTTAACGCCGCCAGAGGACAAAAGAACAATCGTGCAACGGTATCAGAACTGGTCGACGAAGGCAGTTGTCCGCTTTATTTCGCTGCTATTCGGGCTTTCCTGCCAAAGCAAGCGACCCGCACCCCGAGCCAGTGACTCGGTCTCAATAGCCGTCAGGCTACTGTTCGACATCAAGATATCTTCATTGGTCAAATACATCAGAAAATTACACAGGCTCGACTCGTGACTGACCAGCATAATATCGTCACCGGCTAAATCGAGGTCTTCCAGCGTGGCGATAATCTCTTCACCCCGCGTGAGCTTGGTCAAACTGTCGTTGACGGTCACGTCGCCCTGATAAGCGATCACCTCACCGGCGATGATTGCCGTTTGTTGAATCCGGCCCATTGGCCCACTGTGGATTTGAGTAACATTAACCATTTCAGGTATCTGACGACCTACCACCTCTTTGAGAACTGCAATGCCATCGTCAGTTAGCCGTCGATCCAGGTCGTCATCAGCCCTTGCCGTCATACCGTGCCTGAGTAAAAATATTTTCATCCTGCCTTTACCAATGCGTTCAACTTCTCTTGTTTCATCTTACACTCGAATAGCTCCTTAATACCGTGTATGTTAACCGTAGTAGCCCAAAATCGTAACGCTAATAAAAACGTGAACCTCAAAGCATCCTCCATACCATGCAGCAATCTCACATAATTATGGAAGCATTAATTTATGTCTGATCATGATTTAGACCCTTGTACTATTTGCATCGAAAATCAGGCGCAAGCAGTTCCATCTACATCTGGTTTTGATGGGATTCATCAAATTTGTACCCGCTGTGGGGAATTCAAAATATCAGGTACCGCTCTATCCATGGTCGGCGGAGCATTGGGCAAAGATACGCGCGCCAAACTGTCTGGGTGGACATTAGCTCAGAACCGTGCAGGTGAAACTCCCATTATAACTGCTGCAAATATAGAAAATATAATTTCGTTACCGTTACCATCTGTAACTGAACGCGCACTTGGAATACTGCAGGAAGCAGAACGCGGGTTAGAGCAATTAGGTGATACATTTAATTCAAATGATCCTCGTTTTTTAGCGGCATCGTATTCATCAAATAGCAACGATGTGAATTATCTGTTGCGTATGTTGTCTACGCAAGAGTTCGCTAAGCCGATCGCTATGGGAGGGATGTGTGAAATTCTTCCACTTGGTTTTATCCAGTTGGATGGGCTTAGGAGACAAACATCTGAATCATCGCAAGGGTTTGTCGCCATGTGGTTTAATGAGTCTATGGATAAAGTGTATTCAGACGGATTCCAAGATGGAATTTTACGGGCTGGGTATAGCTCTGTTCGTATGGATAGAATTGAGCATGTTAATAAAATAGATGACGAAATTATTCAACAGTTAAAGGCCTCCAAATTTGTGGTTGCTGATTTCACGAGCCATCGTGGAGGAGTATATTTTGAGGCCGGATTTGCGCTGGGGTTTGATATCCCCGTGTTTTGGACTTGTCGTAAAGATCACATGAATGATCTCCATTTTGATATAAGGCAATTCAACTGTATTGACTGGGAAACACCCGAAGAGTTGTCTAGTCGCCTATCAACCCGCCTTGAGGCAGTGTTAGGGCTAGGACCAAATAGATAAAATCTTGCATTACCGTTATTCCGAAATTATGGTATTTCACCAGCTTATCACCACCGCCGAAGCAAACCAGTAAGGTCAGACTCACTTCTGTCCCAATTATTCTTAATGACATGGGTTTGGTGAATACCAGAATGACCATCGCCAGCAGGGAGCTGGCGTTGAGCCTCCATGGATGGATTCACGGCGTGTCATTATGGTATTTGGCAAAAGCATGTCTCGAACTAACGGTTAGGCGGCAAAAGTGTTTGCACGTAATGGTTTCAAGTTAAACACCCATCGTTAACTGGGCCAGCAGTGAGCCAGACTCCGTTAAAATCGAAGATTAGCGCAAATCAATAGGATCGCAGTAGAATAAAAGCTCGACTAGCGGCGATTCGCCAAAAACCATTCCGAAAAAGAAGATCAGTGACAAATACCAATGATTTAGAATTGTCACCTACCCCCTTTGTGGGAATAACTACTTCTTACTATGATATCATTAGTGATACTATGCCATAGTGACAAAGGTTCGCGAAATACTCAAACTGATGAAACAGAATCCCAAAGGGATTCGATTTACGGATCTATGCAAGGTTTGCGATCACTACTTTGGGGATCCCAGACAGAAGGGCTCGAGTCACCGCGTTTATAAAACACCCTGGCAAGGTGATCCGAGAGTTAACATTCAAAATACAAAGGGTAAATCCAAAGCCTATCAGGTCAAACAGGTCCTGAATGCTGTTAAGAGGTTAGAATATGAAAAGCCTGAAAAATGATCACTATACATACCGGGTAACATGGTCCGAAGACGATAAGGAATACGTCGGTCTCTGTGCTGAATTTCCAGGTCTTAGCTGGCTTGCATCCACCCAGCAGGCCGCTCTAAAAGGAATCAGCTCTCTCGTCGCCGATGTTGTAGCTGACATGAAAAAGTCTCGGGAGCCCATTCCAAAGCCTATCGCTGGCAAGCAATTCAGCGGTAAATTTCTGGTTCGGATTCCACCAGATATCCACCGCCACCTTGCTGTCGAAGCCGCTGAAGCAGGAATTAGCCTCAATCGTCTGGCAAGTGCAAAACTTTCACATTAGGAAAACGCGTTAACAAAACATCTTCCTATACAAATAGTGGTTAGCCCCGTAACAGCGCCAAATCCTACAACGCTTCTATTTCCAAATTCCTGAATTTCACGAGCATATTATCACCACCGTACTGCAAGGCGATGTGTCCACCTGTGTAAGTATCGTCCATTGTATCTACCGTGGTTTGACCATTGACGATTACCACGAGATGACCGCCGTCTGCGCGTACATTCATCGTGTTCCATTGACCCTGCGAATCAATTTCAACCAAAGGCGGCGCGAAATTGATAATGGCTCCAGTGCGATTCGCCGGGTTTTCATTTTCATCCCAAATATTGACTTCGTAGCAAGTGCCCGCGGCAACCTCGTTAAGGTCCTGGCAGCGGACAAAAATACCGCTGTTGGTAGAAGGCTCAACCCAGTACTCGATGCTTAATTCAAAATTATCGTATGGTTCAGCGATTACCAGAAAGGAGCGGTCTTCGGCGCGTACCGACGTTAGCTCGCCGTTTTCATAAGTGAAATAATTGGCACCGGTTGTGCCCAGTGAGGCTTCCATGGCTTGAGCGATTAGGTCAGCTGTTTGGCTAAAGCTGACACTGGCAGTCAACGTTATTGCAGCAAAAATGATGGGGTTTAGTAGTTTTCTGTTCATTGGTAGCTCCTGCCTGAAAGAATGTTAAAGGAAGTAAAAAGATTCAATATTTAAGTACTGACTAATGATTATCGATTGCGACGCTGTAGCCTAACAGAGAATCCCTGACATTGAATGATAGTTGCACCCGCAGCTATTAGTGTCTAACCGGCATTCAACAACTGCAAGCCACTGCATTAAGATCGGTCGGCTCGGCTTCGACCGGATTGGAAAGCGTTCCGATACCAGAGATGGTGATTTTGACTGTGTCGCCGTCTTGCAAGAAACGCTGCGGGTTCCTGCCAGCACCATTACCAGACGGAGTGCCGGTGCTGATAATGTCGCCGGGTTTGAGCTCCGTTGCCGACGAGATGTACTCAATAGTGTCTTCTATGCGGTGCAGCATCAATGAAATAGACGCATCCTGCATTTTCTCACCACTAACCCAGCTTTCGATTTGGTGCTCATAGGGATCACCAAACTCATCAGCAGTCACTATCCACGGACCAAAGGCAGCCGAAGCATGAAACGCTTTGCCAAGGCCATATTGCACCGTATGCTTTTGATACTCGCGCACCGAACCCTCGTTGTAGATGGAATAACCGAAAATATGTTCACGCGCATGTTCGGCGGCAATATAGCGGCCACCTTTACCAATGATGACCGCCAGCTCGGCTTCCCAATCCAGGGTCTGGCTCAAGGTGGGTGCCCACAGTGGCTCACCATGCGGCACATGATTGCGCGCCAGGCGCCAAAACAAGGTGGGGTGTTCGGTAAGCTTGCGACCCATTTCCTTGGCGTGATCAGTATAGTTAACGCCAACACAAAAAATGGCACTTGGAACAATTGGTTCAAGTAATTGGAGATCGTCCAGCTTGAGATTTTCCAACGATTTGCGTGCTGAAGTTAATTGTTCCCGCGCGTACGGGCCGCGCTTGATAATGTCCATTATGGACTGCGGCATATTTGAATCGTTCGGATCAACGGCTAATACCGTTTGCTGGTCTTCGAGCAACCAGCCCAACCGACCTTCGCCCTGATGTTTAAAAGTTAGAAGTTTCAAAAAATAGTTCCTGATGTTTGTTATTCTCGCGTTCTACCCGCGCTTATATATCATATCTAGAGATTTTTATTAAAAGTATTCAAAAACCTTATGAACGACAATCCATTCCCGGCATGTCAGGGACCCGATCCGGAACCCACCAAAGCAAAATTTGAAGTCCCAAAAGGCGCGATCGACTGCCACGCGCATATATTTGGACCCGAATCACGTTATCCGTATTCGCCCAGCCGTGGCTATACGCCACCCGATGCCAGTCTGGAACAATATCTTCATCTTCTGAAGACCCTGGGAGCCATTGAACGAGCGGTTTTGACCCAACCGAGCGTCTATGGTGTGGACAATAGCTGCATGCTCGATGCCGTTGACAAAATGGGTGATAAATTTCGCGCGGTTGCCGCTGTCGGCCAGGATATCAGCGACAAGGAACTGGAAGATTTGCATCAACGTGGGGTTCGGGGGGCGCGCGTCAATATCGTCGATAAAGGCGGCATGCCGTTTACCGATATCGCGGCGGTTAGTAAATTCAGCGAACGGATAAAACATCTAGGCTGGCATTTGGAACTGCTGGTCCATGTGCACACGCTTGAAAATTTAACAGATACCATAAACAGCATGGCGGTCGATGTGGTGGTTGGCCACTTGGGTTATATGAAGACTGACAACGGCGTAAAGCACCCCGGCTTTCAGGCATTTCTCAAATTGGTCAAAGACGGCAAATGTTGGGTAAAAGTATCGGGTTCGTACCGTATTACCACCGCATATTATCCTCCTTATGGAGATGTACACCTTATTGCCAAGGCATTGGTCCAGGCCAACGAGGATCGCATACTGTGGGGAACCGATTGGCCGCATCCGGTTTTCAAGGGTAAAATGCCCAACGATGGTGAATTGATGGATATGCTGGCCGATTGGGTGCCAGACGAACAGACAAGAAAAAAAATTCTGGTCGATAACCCAGAAAAGCTTTACGGGTTTTAAGCCAGCACAGACAAACATTCAATTATTTTATGGTATCTCTAATGAAAGGAATATTAAGCCCGGTTGTCACTCCCTTTAACGTTGACTACAGTATCGACCATGAACGTTGGACGACCCACTGCCAATGGCTGATTGATCAAGATTGCGGCCTGGCGATGTTCGGTACCAACAGTGAGGGTAACTCGATCTCGGTGCCTGAAAAACAGGAAGCTTTAGACAAGCTGGTGGCCGCTGGTTTACCGCCTGAAAGAATGATGCCAGGAACCGGCCATTGCTCGATTTCAGACACGGTCACACTTTCACGTCATGCGGTCGAATTGGGGTGTGGTGGCGTATTGATGCTGCCGCCGTTTTTTTACAAGGGCGTTAGTGACGAGGGTATTTTTCGCGCGATTGCTACCATTATCGATAAAATCGGGGATGATCGTCTGCGGGTTTATCTTTACCACATCCCGCCAATCGCCCAAGTCGGTTTCAGCCTTGATTTGATTGACCGCCTGTTGACCGCCTACCCCAACATTGTTGCGGGCATCAAAGACAGTTCTAACGACTGGGACAACACCAAAGCCATGCTTGAACGCTTTCCTGAGTGGGGGGGCATATTCTGCGGAAGCGAAATGACGCTTGCCGAAGCCGTCAGAATGGGGGGCGCAGGTTGCATATCGGCAAGCTGTAATATCAACACAGCAGCGATCGTCAATTTATACAGAAACGCTAACAGCGACAATGCTGACACGCTGCAGGAAAGTGTTAATCAAGTGAGAACCACTGCCTTCAAATACCCGATGATTCCGGCGTTAAAAGCACTGGTTGCGCGCGCCACACAAAATGACGAATGGATGCGGGTTCGACCACCTCTAGTCGAACTCACCGACGAGGAAAAAAGCGGGTTGTATGCTGATATGGATGAAATAGATTTTGATATGGGGTATTCCACCACACAGTGATGCAATGAACTATCACAATGACCGAATCCGCTGTCCAATTTTGCGCCACTAGTGTTTAGATGAGATCGTTTTGATCACTCTACATCACTCACCCATGTCGACCTGTTCCCAAAAGGTGCGATTTGTACTGGAAGAAAAAGGCCTTCCATGGGAAGGCAAGGTAGTAGATTTGCATGGTGGTGAAAACTTTTCGCCTGAGTTCCTCAAACTCAACCCCAAAGGTGTGGTTCCGGTATTGATCGATAACGAGGATGTGATCCTGGAGTCGAACAATATCTGTATCTATTTGGATGATAAATATCCACAAGCACCGTTGATGCCGGGTACACCCAAAGGAAGGTCGGACGTGCGTACTTTGCTTCAATGGATGGATGAACAAGTACACCACGACATTTCGGCATGCACTTACCCTATCGCTTTTCGGCCAGGCGTACTTAAAACTTACGATACGCCCGAAAAACTCGAGACCTATATTTTACAGGTACCCGACGTGGGAAAGCGCAATTTCAGACGCGAAATTATGTCCAGCGGGATTGAGTGCGCTGCGTTCAAAACAGCGGTGCCACGCCTGGCAACCGTACTCGAACGCCTGAACCACATACTGCAAAACTCACCGTATCTGGTTGGCGATCAATTGACCGTAGCAGATATTGCGTACAGCCCTTGTATCACACGCCTGGATCACTTGAGCATGGGTATTATGTGGGAAGATAAGCCCGCGATAATTGATTGGCATGAGCGCATACAGGCAACAACCGGTTATGAAAAAGGCATACGGGCATTTTTTGTTGCCAATGTGATCGAGAACATGACGTCGAAGGGCAACGCTGCAAAGCAAGCAGTTAGCGAACTATTAGGACAAGCCAAATAGGAATTTCCGTAGTCGTTTTTTAATCAGGATATTGCGTCTAATTCTTTATCCCTTTAGCGCGCAGCCCGATAGATACTTACTCTGTCATCGACAATAAAACTCATCAAATCTTCACCAATCACAAGCGGTCCCTGATAATTGGTTCTTGTACGCGTAATTAAACTTGCCAACGGTGCCTCAGGAATCGTCAAGCTGCTCAACATGACCAAATGGGTATATACAGCCAGCTTGGGGTCCACTTCCGCAAACACCGTGCCAGCCTCTTCTGGCGTGGTGTGATGCGCAACAATCCGTCGAAACTGCTCGGATGATGCCAGCAGTTCTTCGCTTGCCAACGCAACTTCGTGGATTATGAGGTCGGCTCCTTGCGCCGCTGCAATCAGGTTTTCATCAAAGCGCGTGTCACCCGAAATCACCACGGAACGGTCCATATAGTCAATTCTATAGCCGTAGGCAGGCTTTATTAGCTCGCCTTGATTAACCGCAAACGCGGTTACCCGAACACCCTCTTTTTCATAAACCACGCCGTCTTCATCAAATTCGTGTGCAATCGTTTCAATGCCGGCGGGTGGCAACAGTTCATCGGGTATCCGTATTTTGGTATTCGCTTCAAATGCCTGCTCCAGATGATTAAGCATAGATTCGGTTCCTGTCGGCCCCCATACTTCGAACGGCTCACTGCGGCGACCAAAGGGTGGCGGAATCCAGCCGGTCATCCATATATCGGGTATATCGGTCAGATGGTCATGGTGAAAATGGGTCAGAAATACGGCGTCAATTTCACGCAAAGGTATGCCAAGCTGCACCAGTCGCTGGGTTGCTCCACGGCCAACATCAAACAACAGCTCTTGACCAGCGACTTCCACTAGCGTTGCCGGCCCAAAACGGTCGAGGCGTGGAATAGGGTCACCGGTTCCAAGCAATGTGACCTGAATCTCGCCCGCTGCGAGTGCCTGGGTTGATATACCAATAGTTGATATGCCAATAATAGTTAGTGCCGCTACAATTCGCAGCTTGTCATTTAAATACATCATTTTTTTAATCATGCTCACTGTGTAGAAACTCTACTCGTAACACTCCACTCGTAGCACTCCGCTCGTAACAAAGGCCGAACCCAAAGAGAAGAAACATCTCTCCAGGAACGGCCTCGCTTGTAAAACTGCAAGTTAGTTACGATTTACGCGTTTTTAAAGCTTAAGCAGACGCGCCAAATTGCCGCCAAGTATTGCCTCTTTCTGATCTGCATCTAAATTAGCGCTTTCGATCAGAGGCAATGTATCGGGCCAGTAGAACGGCGCATCAG
>JABJKL010000255.1 GCA_018660405.1 Pseudomonadota bacterium
CAAAGATAGTCGGGTATATCAAGCTCAGCACTGCTGACAAAACTTGAAAGCGCGATGTAATGAGCGGGTGTCTCCCCGCTATCCGCGACCAACTGCTTAAGGGCAAAGGTGCGTATAGGACCGACGCTGTTGTCTGACCAATCATGAAGCATGCTACTTACCGCTGATTGTCCATCAAGGGTTTCGCACAAATCGACCGCCTTCTGAGCCATGTGCAAATCTTCCAGTCTCACTGCCAGCGCTATAGTAAGCCTCAGCACATTTCTTCGCTGCGGTTCTGTCATTTGATCCAAATGCAGAAAAATATCCTCAATAATCGCGGCATACTGAGCCTGCTCGGATACCAGACGCTCCCACTGATCTATAGCTCGATCCCAATCAGCCACGCTAAGCAGCATCCGAACTTTCAACATTGTCACTCGTGGGGAGTTTGGGTCAAGTTGCTGTGCTTCGTCCAATGACGCCGCGACGATATCCATATCGTTATCTGCAAACCCCAACTCGGCAAGCTCACAGTAATAATGTAGCATCCGCGCTCCATTTTTACGTTTCGTCTCGCCCAGATTGCGCGAAGCATCGATCGCGGCAAGCCAGTCTTTCTCCAACTCGTAGACACGAACCAATGCAGACAGGGCCCGCTCGCGATAATCACGAGCAGTCGTTAATTCCTCAAACAAGCTTTCCGCACGATCATAAAGGCCCGCACTCATATAATCATGTGCCAACTCGTACACGGCCGTTTGTCGCTGAACGGGGGGCAAGGCTGGACGAGCAATCAGGTTTTGGTGCAACCGAGTGGCGCGGTCAAGCTCACCATTTCGACGAAACAACTTACCTAATGCGAAGTGAAGCTCAATCGTATCTTCATCCACTTCAAGTGCCTGAATAAACACTTCAATAGCCTTATCCGGCTCTTCATTAAGTAAATAGTTAAGCCCGCGGAAGTAATTTCTGGAAAGATCCGAGCCTTTGCGAGCTGTTTGCCGCTGACTCACTACCCAAGCTATAAACAGGCCAACGACTAATCCCGACAAAGCAACCAGTAGAAGCGCTGTCCATTCAGCCGTCAAATAAAGTAGCCTCGTCGACCGGTAAAGCCTTTAGCTCGTCGAGTTGATTTTCAAGTTTGACCACTCTTCGATTTGCCCGGGCAGCGCGCGTGCGATGCCTAACCAGTGATATAGACATAATCAGCGCAGAAAATATCATGCCAACAGAAAATGCGATGAGTAGTAAAACCGTTAACTGGCCTTGCCAAACAAAATCCAGGTAGTAGTTAATTTCTACGACTTGCGCGTTACGCATCGCGAATGTTGCAACAAGAACAACAACAACGATTATGGTAACAAGCAATATTATTTTACGCATTGGGTTTGTCGAAATTTGAGTGAAGCGATCAGTAAGCAGTCGACTATTTTAATGCTTCTACGAGGTCAATTAAATATCGGCGCAATACCAGGCCCTCGGCCACTTTGGCGGGCAATAGTGCTCCTATTTTTTGCCTTTAAAATCAACCCGTTCACGCAATTCTTTACCCGGTTTGAAATGCGGCACATATTTATCCTCTACCTGAACCGCTGCACCCGTCTTGGGGTTGCGCCCCATGCGTGATGCTCGATGGTGCAAAGAGAAACTACCAAACCCACGGATCTCTATTCGCTCACCATTGACTAGAGAATCGCTCATATGATCAATAATAGACTTAACCGCGAGCTCAACATCTCGATGTGGGAACTGAGGCTGAGCATCAGCCAACATATCAATGATTTCGGACTTGGTGATGGTTGAATCAGTCATTTATTAATGCACCCGTGTGTGAGTAAGCAGGGTCAGTGCCAGCATAGATCCTGACCCCTAAATTACTCGCCAGACTTCAGTTTTTCTTTAAGTTTATCAGCGAGCTGACTACTTCCGCCAGTAGATTTTTGGCTATATTCTTGAATTACTTCACTTTCTTGCTGTACTTCCAATGCTTTTACAGAAAGCGATATGCGTCGTGACTTTCGATCAATGCTGATCACTTTGGATTCAATCTCGTCACCTTCCTTCAAGTAACTACGGGCGTCTTCCACGTGATCACGCGAAAGTTCAGAAGCCCTCACATAACCCTCGATACCATCTGTTAAACTCACCACAGCACCACGTGCATCAACAGCGCCAATCACACCAGACACCCTACTACCTTTACCGTTAACGGCAACAAAATCTGAGAAAGGATCACCTTGAGCCTGCTTCACCCCCAGGGATATGCGCTCACGCTCAGGATCAACGGCCAATACAATTGCTTCAACATCGTCACCCTTATTGTAATCACGAAGCACGTCTTCACCATCTTCGTCCCACGAAAGATCACTCAGATGAATTAAGCCATCAATGCCGCCGTCCAATCCAATAAAAATACCGAAATCGGTAATCGACTTAATTTGCCCGGTAACCTTGTCACCTTTTTTGTATAGCGCAGTAAACTCTTCCCAAGGATTAGTCTTGCACTGCTTCATACCCAGCGAAATGCGACGCCGATCTTCATCAACATCCAACACCATCACTTCCACTTCATCACCTAGAGCAGTGATCTTGCTTGGATGAACATTCTTATTAGTCCAATCCATCTCTGATACGTGAACCAAACCTTCAACGCCTTCTTCAATTTCTACAAAAGCGCCATAATCAGTGATGTTGGTAACCTTACCAAAAAGACGGGTGTTTTCAGGATAGCGACGTGGCAAATCAACCCATGGATCATCACCCAGTTGCTTAATGCCTAAGGAGACCCGACCCTTTTCGCGATCAAACTTCAATACACGTGCATCCAATTCCTGGCCAACCTCGAGAACTTCAGACGGGTGTTTGACGCGTTTCCACGCCATATCGGTAATATGTAACAAACCGTCCAAACCACCCAGGTTGATAAAGGCACCATAATCAGTCAGGTTCTTCACGACGCCCTTGACGATTTGACCTTCTTCAAGTTTTTCGAGCAGTTGCTCGCGCTCGGCCCCCATTTGATTCTCTACAACCGCACGACGCGAAACAACTACGTTGTTACGCTGGCGATCAAGTTTTATAACTTTCAATTCAAGATCACGACCTTCCAGGTAGGCTGTATCTTTGACGGGACGAACGTCCACCAGCGAACCTGGCAAGAACGCGCGAACGTTCTGCAGGGAAACCGTAAAGCCACCTTTAACTTTGCCAGTGATCTGCCCAATAACAATTTCTTCGTTTTCTTGCGCTTTTTCCAGCTCGTCCCAGACCTTAACCCGGCGCGCCTTATCTCGTGACAACCGAGTGCGGCCGAAACCGTCTTCCAACGCTTCAATAGCGACCTCGACAAAGTCGCCGACTTTAAGTTCGGCCTCCTCATCCATCAGGCCGAATTGAGAAAGCGGAATATCTGCTTCTGACTTAAGCCCCGCGTTTACCGTGACAAAATCCCCGGCAACCTCTACAATTTCTGCTGAAACCACCTTTCCGATGGTCATTTCAGTCTCTTTTATACTAGCTTCAAATAGCTCTGCAAAGCTCTCACTCATTTCAATTTACCTTGCTGTCTTACCCACTGGAGCTACCCACTGGAACTGACAGCGTCTTATCATTTATTGCGGTCCGGCCGGATCGGATGCAAATGTTGGTTAACCAGATCAAGTACCGCAGACACCACCTCATCAATACTCATATCCGAGGTGTCGAGAACAGTAGCATCACCCGCTGGTTTCAGTGGAGATACTGCCCGCCCCGAATCCCGGGCGTCACGTTCCTTGATCGCTTCAAGAAGGGCGCGCAGATTACCATCCAACCCCTTGTCTTTCAACTGCTTATATCGTCTTTGGGCACGCACATCGGCACTCGCAGTAATAAATACTTTTGTCGTCGCATCGGTAAAAACAACCGTACCCATATCGCGGCCATCAGCAACCAACCCCGGCAACTCGCGCGAGTGCCGTTGGAGTTTTAATAAGGACTCGCGAACTACCGGTCTGGTTGCAATGCGCGATGTATGAACAGCCACTTCTTCGCCACGCACTTCACTAGTAACATTTCGATTATTAACGTATATATCAACCACGTCACCGGGCTTGGCAACACTCTGAAAATGTAAGGTTCTGCACAGTCGACGTAACCCTTCATCATCGTCAGGAGCTATTCCATCGGAGAGCGCTCGCCATGCCACTGCCCGATAAATAGCCCCGCTATCAAGGTAGTGCCAGCCAAGCCGATCCGCACAGCGCGTACCCACAGTACCTTTGCCAGCACCACTGGGGCCATCCAATGTTAATACAGGAACAGGGTTGCTAGTCATCTGTCTAGCGTCTGGGCATCTAATTTCATACCTGTCTGATTGGCCAATTCAATAAAATCAGGGAAAGATGTCGCTACGTTCTCACACCGGCGAATCGTAATCGGATTCGATGCAACTGCCCCGGCGACGGCAAAAGCCATCGCGATACGATGGTCGAGCTGGCTATCAACTTGACCACCCAAAATATTTCCACCCACTATATTCATACCGTCTGGATGTTCTTCAACTTCTATACCGACAGCCCGCAAGCCCTCGACCACTGCTGAAATACGATCACTTTCCTTATGGCGTAATTCCTCAGCGCCGCGCACTCGAGTCACACCCGATGCGCACGCTGCCGCAATACATATAGCAGGAATTTCGTCAATCGCGAGTGGCACTTGCTCTGGCGGCACATCGATTCCCGCTAATCCGGAATAGCTCACCTGGATATCAGCAACAGCCTCGCCGCCCACTTCTCGCGGATTTATCAGTTCTATATCCGCCCCCATCAAACGGAGAATATTAATCACACCGGTACGTGTAGCATTCACCCCCACATGTTCCAACAATATCTGGGAGCCAGGGACAATACTCGCCAACACCATAAAAAAAGCGGCCGAAGAAATATCTGCAGGTACAGAAATATCTTGTGCCGTTAAGTGCCCACCACCTTCAAGGCTAATAACACTTTGCTCTGTAACACACGCATAACCGTAGGCGTTCAACATACGCTCGGTATGATCCCGCGTTGCTGCTGGTTCAACTACCTTCGTCGTTCCTTTAGCGTACAAGCCTGCCAGTAGAATCGCGGATTTAACCTGGGCACTAGCGACGGGCAAGTCGTAATGAATACCCCTTAAATGATCTGTCGCCCGTATTTGAATAGGCGGTGTACCATCCGCTTCAACGCGACAATCGGCACCCATCTTCTCAAGCGGAATCATAATACGCCGCATAGGGCGGCTGGACAATGACTCGTCACCTACCAGCACGGAGTTAAACGATTGCGCGGCAAGCACGCCGCTCATCAAGCGCATCGCAGTACCGGAATTCCCCATATCGAGCGCAGATTTTGACGCCTTTAAACCATCCATTCCGGCACCAACTATCACTAGCTTACCGTTCGCTGGCCCTTCAGCCATCACACCCATTGCGCGAAATGCGGCCAGTGTTGCGAGAACGTCTTCGCCCTCGAGCAATCCTTCTATATGGGATACACCGTCTGCCAACGCGGAAAATATTACTGCACGATGCGAAATTGACTTGTCTCCGGGCACTCTTAAGCGACCACCGATGGCGCTGGTACGCGCGCTGACAAAACCAGGTTCAGACCTACTCACTATTTTCTGCTTTTCTGTTCCAAACTTTTTTGTTTTAAACCAAGATTACGAGCATCTCTTGATTGCCGGAAATACTGTTCAATACCCGCCGAGTCGCCGCTTGAAATAAGTTTTGCCAACTCGTCCAGCGCAGCTTTATAACCACTAATCGCTTCCAACAAGGCTGCTTTATTGGTCAGGCTAACGTCTCGCCACATGACAGGGTCACTGGATGAGATACGAGTGAAGTCATAAAAACCACCAGCGGCGAGATCAAATAACACCTCTGACTCAGCATGGTTCGCCATTGCATTAACCAGAGCGAAAGCAACTGCGTGCGGCAAATGACTTGTCCAGGCCAAAATGCGATCGTGATCGGCCGCGCTCATGCTCAAAACCTGCGCGCCCACGGACTCCCACAAGCGCGTTACGCGTTCAATATGACGAAACGATGACTGATCGCCAGGTGTGATAATTACGTTCCTGCCATCAAATAAATCGGCAGACGAAGCCTCGACACCTGAACTTTCTCTGCCAGCGATAGGATGACCGGGAATAAAACGCGTCAACATGCTAGGGAAACCCGATGCCACGGCCTCAACCAAATTGGCCTTTACGCTACCCACATCAGTAACCGTGCAGTCATCACTGGTTAATGTAGCAACCTCACCGAGCTGCCGTTCCAGTGTTTTTACCGGGGTCGCCAATACAACTAGATCTGCACCGGGTAAGGCCTCACCCAGCGAGTTTGTACCCTGATCAATAACACCAAGTTTTAAAGCTTTTTCCAATGACTCACGAGATTTCGTCACCCCAACAACGATACCGGCAATGCGTTTATGCTTTACCACACGCGCTAGCGAACCACCGATGAGGCCAACCCCAACAATGACGATTTTTTCAAATTGGTATCGTACAGACATAATAAAATGTTGGTGGGCGCTTACATAACAGCCTAGAGCACCGCTTCAGGGTAAGAGCCTAGTAATTTAAAATAGGCCGCTTTTTTTTCCAATTCTGCCAATACACTGGCGACATTTTTATCATCCGCATGCCCCACCAAATCCATAAAAAATACATATTCCCACATACCCTGTCGAGACGGCCGTGACTCAATTCGACTCATACTGACGTTGTGGCGCGCCAACGGCTCCAGCAGATTGAATAGAGCACCAACCTCGTTTTTGGTTGAAACAACGATCGATGTCTTGTCTTCACCGCTTGAAGGGAAAGCTGTTTTACCAATCACAAGAAATCGGGTGGTATTACTTACGTCGTCTTGAATATTGCGCGCCAGAGAGTGCAATTCATAAAGGCTGGCAGCAAACTCACTGGCTATACAGGCCGACTCCAGATCTTCTTTAGCTCTAATCGCGCCACGAGCATTACTATCAACGGGTATTAATTCTGCATCCGGAAGATTATTCGCCAGCCATATTCGGGTCTGCCCAAACGACTGGGGGTGCGCATAAATACGTTTTACTGAGCCAATCCCAGCTGCAATACTCAATAATTGATGCTCTATTAGTACCTGAACTTCACCACAGACACTCAAGGCCGATTCCAAAAACAGATCGAGCGTACTACTGATGACCCCTTCAGAAGAATTTTCTACGGGGACGACACCATAATGCGACTCTCCCCGCCCAACGCTCTGGAATACGGCAGCAATGGTACTCACCGCACGAGCGGTTACTGCATGTCCAAAGTGTTTCAATACAGCCGCTTGGGTATAAGTACCTTCTGGCCCTAAATAAGCAACAGTTAGCGGCATTTCCGCCGCCAGTGAGGCGGACATAATCTCGCGCATCAATCGAACAATTTGTTGATCCGATAGCGGCCCTTCATTACGTTCCCGTATGCGTCGTAAAACTTGAGCCTCGCGTTCCGGACGATAAAAGACTGTCGAGCCCTTAGCGACTTTCGCTTTTGCGATATCGCTGGCAACGGCAACGCGCTCACTAATCAGACCCTGTATTTTTTGATCAAGCTGATCAATTTCCTCACGCAGGGAATCCAAATCCGGCTTATCGTCACCTTTACTCATCAATACTCACACCAAGACCTTTGCATGAGCAGGGATTTTGTTCCTTTCGTAAAAATAAATAGCCAAGGCAAAACCGTGCTGAATGAGGGAGTTTATAGTGCATAAATGACAATCATGCATAGGTCTTTTGTTATACCGATCGCGCCATCATAACACCATCGATATTTCGCACCGCTTCAAGCACAGCCTCCGTTAATGGGCTATCAACGTCCACCACGGTATAGGCAATATCGCCACGCGACTGATTAATCATGTCATGAATATTCAGTTTGGCCGACGCCATCGCCGTAGAAATCTGGCCCACCATATTCGGCACATTGGCATTGGCGACAATTAAGCGATGCTCTGAACCACGTCCCATACTAACCTGAGGAAAATTAACCGAATTAACAATATTACCGTTTTCCAGAAAGTCCATCACCTGATCGGCCACCATTATTGCGCAGTTATCTTCAGCCTCGACGGTCGACGCACCCAAATGTGGCAAGCCAATGACGCGTGGAGACTGCATGGTTCGATTATTTGGAAAATCGGTTACATAGGTATGCAAATCACCAGAATCGACAGCCTGGCAGACCGCATCATCATCGACAATGCCGCCCCGTGCCAGGTTCAATACCGTTGCCCCTGAATGCATTTTTCCAATATTGGCGGCGCTTAACATCCCTCTGGTTGCGTCGAATAGCGGCACATGAAAAGTAATAAAATCAACTTGAGGGAGCATCTCATCAAGCGTTTGGGCTCGCGTAACTCTGGAGGAAAGTTGCCACGCGCCTTCGACCGTTAAAGCCGGATCAAAACCAATCACATTCATGTCTAATTCAATGCACATATTTGCGACCAGGCGCCCGATCGCCCCAAGACCCACTACCCCCACCGTACGACCAGGCAATTCGAAGCCCGCAAATTTCTTTTTGCCCGCTTCAACCAATTTGGCTAATTCAGCGTCGTCACCCTGTAATTCCTGTGTATAGCCCCAGGCATTCGAGAGATTTCGACATGACATCAACATGCCGGCTAAAACGAGCTCTTTTACCGCATTTGCATTGGCGCCGGGCGCATTAAAAACCGGTATACCCATCGCTGCGAGTTTATCGATGGGAATATTATTTACGCCTGCACCTGCACGTCCTACGGCTTTCAACGATGCCGGAAACTTCATATCGTGCATCTTGTAGGATCGTAATAAAATTGCATCGGGGTCAGAAGTATCATCACTGACACGATAATCGTCGCTTAGCTTATCAAGGCCAACCTGCGAAATATTGTTGAGCGTAAGTATTTGGTATGTCATCCGGACTCTATTATATAAGTAAGCGTGGTTTAGACGGTGATGAATGTGTGAGAACGACCCCTAATCCGAACATTATCCGTTCCGGTCCTGGAAGTCCTGCATAAAGGCAATCAGGGCATCGACACCAGCCTCGGGCATTGCGTTATATATACTGGCGCGCATACCACCGACCGACCGATGCCCTTTAAGCGAATGCAAGCCCGCATCATGCGATTGAGCAAGGAATTTTGCGTCTAAATTATTATCCTGAAAAATAAAAGGTACGTTCATGCGCGAACGGCATGCCATCTCGACAGGATTAGTATAAAAACCACCCGAACGATCGATAAAATCGTAAAGTTTGGCCGCCTTGCGAATATTGACTTGCTCCATCGCTTCAAGACCACCATTTTGTATAAGCCATTTAAACACCAGACCACAAACATACCAACAAAAAGTAGGTACGGTATTCATCATTGAATCAGCACCCGCCTGTTTTTCGTAATTAAACAAACTTGGCGCTTGATTACTGGTTTTGCCGAGCAAATCGTCTCGCACAATCACCATAGTTATGCCGGCCGGACCAATATTTTTCTGCGCACCCGCATAAATTAGTCCGTATCTGCTCACGTCCACCGGCCGCGACATAAAATTAGATGACATATCGCACACCAGGGGTACATCACCGGTCTCTGGCAACCAATTGAATTCCACACCGCCAATCGTCTCGTTTGAGCAATAGTGTAAAAAAGCGGCATCGCCGCGGGTTGACCACTCGGACTGGGGCGGGATATCTGTGTAGTGACTAGATTCTGTGTCAAGTACAACGTTCACATCACAAAAGCGTTTGGCCTCTCCAATCGCTTTTTTCGACCATGAGCCCGTACATACATAATCCGCAACGGGTGCATCACCCATTAAATTAAGTGGAACCGAGGCAAATTGTATTTGTGCTCCGCCTTGCAAAAACAATACTTTGTAATTATCAGGAACCCCTAGTAGGTCGCGCGCATCTTGTTCTGCTTCAGCCGCCATTTCCATAAACGGCTTGCCGCGGTGTGACACTTCCATAACCGAAGCGCCGGTAGCGTTCCAATCGAGCATTTCTTCCTGGATTTGCTGCAGAACCTCTAACGGCAGGGTCGCGGGACCCGCGCTAAAATTAAATATTCTTGCCACTACTCATAACTCCATACTTATATTGGATGACTATTTAGATGATTACAATGCCCACGCATACGGCTGATGTGATCATTTTAGGGCGCGAATAATAAAGGTAAAATCGACAAAATCCTATCAACAAATTTGCCAAGGGTTAGGGGCCGCTCTCAAAAGGTAACGAGGTCATTGAGAATGGTCCCTGGCTATCACCAGCGTTTCCTTACACCACCACTACTCTTCGCTGTCAGAATGAATCTCAGCAGCGCTGTCACCCTCATCAGCTTCGAGTTCTGAATTAACAAGATTATCGTTCTCTTCGGACTCGGCCACTTTTTGTACGCTGATCAAAGATTCATCCTCGTCGACCCCGATCAAAGTCACTCCTTGTGTATTACGTCCTAATGTTGACACCTCGCTGACCCGCGTACGAACCAAAATACCACCATCGGTAATCAACATGACCTCATCATTTTCCTTGACCAAGGCGGCGCCCACAACTTTGCCATTACGCTCACTGACCTGAATAGAAATTACTCCCTGCCCACCTCGGCCTTGGCGAGTATAGTCAGTTAACCGGGTCCTCTTCCCATAGCCATGCTCAGTTGCGGTCAATATGGTGCCATCATCCATTTCCCGATCAGCAATAATCATCGAAATGACTTTTTGACCTTCGGCCAGTTTTATACCCCTTACACCACGCGCTGTTCTGCCCATAACTCGAACGTCCTGTTCAGCAAAGCGAATGCCTTTTCCGGCATCTGAGAACACGTACACGTCTTGCTCGCCGGTCGTTGAACCGACACCCACCAGCTCATTACCGTCAACAAGATCAATCGCAATAATCCCACTGGCACGAGGACGTGAAAAATCCGCCAAAGCAGTCTTCTTAACGGTGCCATCACTGGTGGACATAAACACATAACCACCTTTATCAAAATCATTGATCGGCAATACAGCAGTGATTTTTTCATCATCAACCAGCGGTAGCAAATTAACCAGAGGTTTACCGCGTGCCATACGGCCTGCTTGTGGCCACTGAAATACACGCAACCAATATACTTTACCTACGGAAGAAAAACACAGTACGGTGTCGTGACTGCTCGCCACAAACATCCGTTCTACGAAATCTTCATCTTTGGTTTTGGTTGCAGACTTACCTTTGCCACCGCGCCGCTGAGCGCGGTAATCCGACAAGGGTTGCGATTTAGCATAGCCTTCATGAGAAAGCGTCACGACCAAATCCTCTTCGGCAATCAAATCTTCGTCCATAAGGTCCAACTGACTATCGAGAATTTCAGTACGACGCTCGTCGCCATATTCATCCCGAATCTCGACCAGTTCTTCGCGAATAACCTCCATTAAATGACCCACGTCACCAAGAATCTTCAGGTGTTCAGCTATTCTTCCGAGAATCTCAACGTATTCCTCGCGGATTTTATCTTGTTCCAGGCCCGTGAGGCGGTGTAGTCGTAAATCCAATATCGCCTGGACCTGCACTTCCGATAAATGATAACCATCTTCCAATAACCCGACATTTTCGGCCAAACCTTCGGGCCGGGATGAACCCGCACCGGTTTGATCCAACAGGCTGCTGATTTCACCGGCAGGCCAAACCGTTGCGATCAACTGCTCTTTAGCAGCAGCAGGGTTCGGCGCAGCCTTAATCAACTCGATGATGGGGTCAATATTGTTAAGCGCGACCGCCAAACCTTCTAATACATGCGCTCGATTACGTGCCTTACGTAACTCGAATATGGTACGACGAGTAACGACTTCGCGACGATGTCGAACAAACTCTTCGAGCATCTCTTTAAGATTAAAAATACGTGGCTGGTTATTAATCAACGCCACCATATTGATACCAAAAACTGACTGCATTGCAGTCTGCTTATAGAGCTTGTTTAAAATAACTTCTGCGACTTCACCCCGGCGTAACTCAACGACCATCCGCATTCCGGATTTATCAGACTCATCACGCAGCTCGGTAATACCCTCAATTTTCTTGTTTTTAACCAGATCCGCTATCTTTTCAAGCAACCGCGCCTTATTGACCATATAAGGCAATTCGTGCACCACAATCGCCTGCTTACCCGTAGACTCGTTGATTGTTTCGATGTTTGCGCGCGCGCGCATATAAATCTTGCCCCGCCCCGTACGATAAGCTTGAACAATTCCCGCGCGTCCATTAATGGTTGCTGCCGTCGGAAAATCCGGGCCTGGAATAATCTCCATCAACGCCTCCACATCAATCTCGGCATCGTCGATTAGGGCCAAACAAGCATTAACCACTTCGGTAAGATTATGCGGCGGTATATTCGTCGCCATACCCACAGCAATCCCGGAGGAACCGTTAACCAATAAATTCGGGAAACGCGCAGGCATGACCAATGGCTGCATCTCAGTCTCATCATAGTTTGGACCAAAATCGACGGTTTCTTTTTCCAGGTCAGCAAGCAATTCTTGCGCAATTTTGGATAAACGAATCTCGGTGTACCGCATGGCCGCAGCAGAATCACCGTCAATGGACCCAAAGTTACCTTGACCGTCTACCAGTGGATAACGCAATGAAAAACTCTGCGCCATACGTACGATGGTGTCGTATACCGCCGAATCTCCATGTGGATGATATTTACCAATCACATCACCGACCACTCGCGCTGATTTTTTATACGCTTTATTCCACTCATTTCCCAGCTGTGACATGGCGAACAATACCCGCCTGTGTACCGGCTTTAATCCGTCCCGAACATCGGGTAACGCGCGCCCTACAATTACGCTCATCGCGTAATCAAGATAGGACCGCTTCATCTCATTTTCGAGGCTTGCAGGGATGGTTTCTTTAGCGAAGGAATCGGTCATGCGGAAGTGTCGATAAACAACTGTTTTTTATAATCTTTATGGGTTTCAGACTGAGCTTCTATTTAGCCTGAAAATCGGGTTATTTTTGTTGCCTAAATTCTAACATGCAGGCGCCTTCAATAGTAGCTTTCACGGGCTTCCAATAGCGATGATTTCAAGCAATTTTCGGCCAAATTGTAATGTACCGATAAAACCTTTCCCGGTACTGTTTGCAGCTTGAATAAAGCTGTAATTACTCGCACTTAAAACTGATTGAATATTATCGCGCACAGAGGTGCGACAGGCCTTATAATCTTCCCAACGAGAACACTTGAAAGCACCACCTACCCGCTTGACTATTCCATTCATTGATCTGCAAACGCAGTACAAAAAACACCAAACTGAAATCCAGACCGCGATTAATGCTGTGCTGGAGCATGGCCGATATATCATGGGGCCAGAAATAGACGTGCTTGAATCCGCCTTGCAAGAGTTTACCGGTGCCAATCATGCGATCGCCTGCGGCAGCGGCACCGATGCTCTGTTACTAGCGCTAATGTCCAGCGGCGTAGGGCCTGGTGACGCAGTTTTTACTACCCCCTACACATTCTTCGCTACTGCTGAAGTTATTAGCCTGGTGGGCGCTACGCCGGTCTTCGTGGACGTCGACCCGATTACGTATAACCTGAATCCTGAATGTTTGTCCGCATCGATCAAACAAACGCTTAGCGCGGACGAACTTACACCCAAAGGCATCATTGCGGTGGATTTATTTGGTCAGCCTGCTGATTACGATGCCATCAATCAGATCGCTGCCGCGCATAAGCTATTTGTGTTACAAGACGCGGCGCAAAGCTTCGGTGCTAGCTATAAGGGCTCACGCACCTGTTCGAACACCCCTTTGGCGGCCACCAGTTTCTTCCCACCAAAACCGTTAGGTTGTTATGGCGATGGTGGTGCTGTATTTACCGATGGCCGTAAAATCGCTGATACCATTAAGTCTATTCGCATACATGGCCAAGGACAGGACAAGTATGACAATGTCCGTTTGGGCCTTAACGCACGCATGGATAGCATTCAGGCAGCAATACTGATAGAAAAACTTAAATTCTTCGAATCAGAGATAGAAATGCGACATCGTGTGGCAACGTTGTATACCGAAGCACTTCAAGATCACGTAGCCGTTCCTCGTGTCGCCGACGACAACACTTCAGTGTGGGCTCAATACTCCGTCACGAGCGAGCATCGCGACCAAATACGAGAAGCTTTGAACAATAAAGGTATCCCTACTGCAACGTATTATCCAATACCCATCCATTTGTCCACGGCCTACGCTCACTTAGGCCACCAGGTCGGTGATTTCCCGGTGTCTGAAGGCCTATCCAGGACAATGTTCAGCCTACCGATGCATCCTTATTTGGAACAGCAGCAGATTGAGGCTATTTGCGACACCATAAGCTCAACGGTTAGCCGTCTAAACCATGGTTGATCAGCTCATATCAGCCACGTGGGTGGCTCCTGTCAGACCTGTGAACAAGGTTCTTAGCGATCACGCTGTGGCGGTAAAGCAAGGGAAAATTGTCACGCTGTTACCACTCAAAAAGGCCTTGGCTCAATGGCCTGATGCACCGCACGAACATTTGGAGGGTCACCTGCTCACTCCAGGATTCATCAATACGCATACGCATGCAGCAATGAATTTATTTCGTGGCATGGCCGATGACATACCGTTAATGGATTGGCTAAATAATCATATATGGCCGGCTGAAAGCCAATGGATGAGCGCGGACTTTGTGCGTGACGGTACCGAACTTGCGATCGCCGAAATGCAGGCTGCGGGTATCACCTGCTTTAACGACATGTATTTCTTCCCTAATGTAGTGGCTGAAGTTGCCCAGAAAGCCCAGATGCGAGCCGTTGTCGGCTTAATAGTGCTCGACTTTCCGTCAGCGTGGGCCAATTCATCCGATGAATATTTTGATAAGGGCCTGCAAACGCATGACCAGGTAAGCAGCTACTCGCTTATCAATACGGCGTTCGCACCACACGCGCCGTATACGGTATCCGATCAACCGTTAGTTCGTGCACTTACCCTGGCAGATGAGTTAGATATCCCACTGCACATTCATCTGCATGAGACCGCAGCAGAAATCGAAGAATCAATGGCGCGTTATGGAATGCGCCCGTTAGAACGCCTCAGCCAATTAGGCTTGCTTAATCCACGTTTACTCGCGGTCCACATGACCCAGCTGCTGGATGCCGAAATCGAGGCAGTCGCAGAACAGGGTGTGCACGTCGCGCACTGCGTAAAATCCAACCTTAAGCTCGCCAGTGGCTTCGCTCCGATAAGCAATCTTCTTGCCGCAGGCACAAATATTGCTCTGGGTACCGACAGCGTCGCCAGCAATAATGACCTGGATCTATTGAGCGAAGCGCGCACTGCAGCATTGGTCGCCAAAGCTGTAAACGGTGATGCCGAAGCTGTACCGGCTAAACAAGCTTTGGAAATGCTCACGATTAATGGTGCTAAAGCACTAAATCTTGATACCGAAATAGGTAGTCTGGAAGCTGGAAAATCAGCCGACATCACGGCATTAAACCTTGCCGGTCTAGCCACACAACCGATCTACGACCCCATTGCCCAACTCATTTATAGCTGTTCGCGTGAACAGGTTAGCAATGTTTGGATCGGCGGTAAGCAGGTATTGAAAGACAACCACCATACCCGAATTGACGTGAATAGCACATTAGCTCGAGCTAAAGAGTGGGGCGCTATAATTAGCGGTGCTGGTGCTCCCTCGAACTAATATGAATACTCAAAATATTGATCAAGCCGAAATAAACAAGTTTGAAGCACTAGCTTCCCGATGGTGGGATCCGCATAGCGAATTCAAACCACTTCATGATATCAACCCCCTGCGACTGAACTTCATTAATCAGCGTAGCACTCTAAAAGGCAAGAAGGTTCTGGACGTCGGTTGCGGAGGCGGTCTATTAAGCGAAGCTATGGCAGAACTGGGTGCCAAGGTAACCGGAATTGATATGGGGGCTGCACCCCTGAGCGTTGCAAAACTACACTTGATCGAAAGTGGTCAAAAGGTCGATTATCAACAATCAACCGCTGAAGCATTTGCGGAAAAACACTCACATGGTTTTGACGCTGTCACCTGCCTGGAAATTCTCGAACATGTGCCCGATCCATCCTCAGTGGTTGCTGCCTGCGCAAAGCTGGTCAAACCTGGTGGGCATGTGTATTTCTCAACGATTAACCGCAATCCAAAAGCTTGGATATATGCAGTCGTCGGTGCTGAATACGTGCTGAACTTACTACCCAAGGGCAC
>JABJKL010000107.1 GCA_018660405.1 Pseudomonadota bacterium
GCGTGATACCATCCCACCACCCAACTAGAGGCAACCTTTAAATGGCGATTGGTCGTTTTTCAATCAATTATGGTTCTTCTACGGGATTTGGAGGCGGATTTGGAATATTCGATGCAATCAAAGGAACATTCGGACTCAGCGACCCAGCTGGTATTTCCTTGGCAAGAGCTAGGGATTCGGACAACCCTTACGTCGCCCCGCGCACAATCTTATCTACGTTGGCTAATGCGGCAGCCCAACAAGCGCAAGCTGCGCTACTTGGACAAAGTGCTAGGCCTAACCAAACACCGATACCGCAACCAGTATCCCAAACATTTGCGGCGACAGGGCCGGGCAGGCTCGAACCCTTAGTAAAGGAAGGAACACAGACTATGTCTTTAGATTTAGGTAATTTGCTCGGGAATCTGGGCAGTCAATACATATCAGCCCGATGGGGCACGCCAAGAGGCCCACAGGTCATGGCACCCACAATACAAGCACAGGGCCCAGTTGCCGGTGTGTTAAATCCCCAACAAGTCAGCTCTGTCTCCGATATGCTTGGGATCACCCCGTATCAAGAAATGCTTGGTTTCGGCCAAGGATCTGGAAATCTACCAACAATACCAACACCGGGAGACGTCACTATCACTGGATCATGCCCACCACCAAGTTATTGCGTAGACGGTAAAACAGGAAAAGTTACGATCAAACAGAAGCGCCGTCGACGCCGTAGGCTCGCGACAAGCTCAGACATTCGCGACTTGAGTTCACTTAAATCAGTATTATCACCGGCCGATCTGAAAATGTGGATCGCCACCCACCCATCATAAGAGGAAGGAAATATCATGGGCCCAATAATTTTATCAAGCGTTGAAAGCGCTTCTAACGCTGACATTTTACAGGGTACCCGTTTGCAAACGGTTCCCGCAGGAGGTGTTCTTACTTTCGAGCTTCAGGCCGCGAATAACAGCAGCACCAACAACTTCACAGTGTCCGTCCAGATGCCGAACGGTGATACTCCACTAAACAACGTCCGGGTACCTAGTTCGAATCCAGTACTCGAAGGCGTCATCGATGAAAGGCAGAATCTGACCGTCTCATTCCCCATCATGCAAGGCGGACACTGTGTCTTCTCATGTACTGAAACTGGCGCGGCCGCTCTTACTTGGCGCGTAACCTACACACCGGCGTAATACATGGCTGAAGTTTTAACAACCGAAACGATTAATCCTACGATCGCACCTTTCACGGTCTCAGCGCGGCGTGAGAATACGAACATCCCCTGGGGCGTTTGTTCTCACGTTTCTGCGTTTACTGCGGCCCAGGTCGGAACGGGAGATACCGGAAAAGTTGTAATAAACCTTTTGATACCGCAGAACTACTGGTTTCAGTTGGCGGGCTTCCATATCGATGTGTCATCGACAAGTGCGCCTAATTGGGATGATGGGGTCTTTAGATCGTTCTACACTGGTTTTAATTCTTTAAACCCAGACTTTACGCAGCAAGAGATATTTTTTCCTCTGGCCGTGACCAGTGAAGCGTCAATCGGTAGTACTCAGTATAAAAACGTAGGTGTGGCAGCGGGAGGTGATCAATCGGCGTATGACGTGAACAGCCCTGTAAACTTCCTGCAAACCTCGTCAAACAGCACTGATACGACTAAAAATCCTCAGGTTCAGCTATACGCAACGCCTAATAGCCATGACGCTAACTTTAGAATCTCAGCGATTTTTAAAATGTTTGATATTAATCAGGCAAATCATCCCTGGTTGGCTGCTAAGTAAACACTTTTAACTAGATCAATCTAGAGCTGACCCTCTCTGCTAGCTCGCTTCACTCGCATTTGAATTATTCTAATTCTTTTGAAAACACCAACCTTACTAATTAACACTCGAGCGTAAGCGAGATTGCACATTTATGTGCAAATAGCGAAGCGGTAACCCGCGAACGAAGAGAGTGTAAAGGTTTTGGACGATTTATCGGACATAAACCGTAGGGAAAAGAAACAGTAATTTTTTCAAAATACCTTGTCAACCCACTATTCATGCGGGTGTTGACCTATTATAAGTTTGCATGATA
>JABJKL010000257.1 GCA_018660405.1 Pseudomonadota bacterium
AGCCATCTATTCTCTAATCGCCAAATACGCCCAAGCCCGACAAACCAAAGACCCCATTATGGTAGAAAGCGTTTTTGCGACAGAAGTAGACCAACTGACTTCTTCTGGAGAATGGAGACGGGGCAAAGCTAACGCGATAGAAGGTGTAATGCGTAGTTCCGCAACAAGCCCCGGCAGCAGAACCATTACCGTAGAGAGCGTCCGCTTTGTCGGTTCGGAAAGCGCCATCGCCGATGCTCGTTATGAGATAAAAAGTGACGATGGCAGCGTTAGAAAAATGTGGAGCACCTTTATCGTTATTTATGAAGACACTGCCTGGAAAATAAGTGCCATCCGAAACATGCTTCCTGATAATTAACAATAACCCTTCTAGCTCCTGATCATGCTAAGTACCCTTAAAAACCTTCTCTCTGGCAAATCAGCAATAACGAACGCCGAAAACGAACTCGATACAGAAACGGTTGCAGCAGCACTCATTTTTGAAGTCGTTCGCGCCGACGGTGATATAGCCGATGCAGAGATGCAATCCTTAACCCAGATACTGGAACAAGATTTTCAGATTAACACCAAAGAGATCGAAGCCACGCTCAGTACTGCTCATCAAGTAAGCAAAGAAACAATCAGCGTGCAACACCTTACCAGTAAGATAAACCAACAATGGTCAAATCAGGATCGACAGAACTTACTGGTGCAGTTGTGGCGCATCGCGATGGCCGACGACCATATCGACTCACATGAACGACACATTATCCGACGTATCGCGGGCCTGCTATACCTGACCGAAGCGCAAATATACTCGGCGAAAGAGCGCGCCAAAGCTTATTAAGACCTTTGCACGATTGCTTTGTTATGTTGCTAACTAAATAGTTATGTTGCTAGTTATATAAAAGCATAAACAAGAAAAGCGCCGAACGCCGCCGCTAAAATACCGCCTACACGACCCATAGGTTTTACCAAAGACAAAGCCCACAACATTAATCGATTGAAATTGCTGCGGCCCATCACCATCAGAACTAGTGCAGCAACCACGGCGAGCCAACCAATAATTTCAGTGGCAAGCGGAAATCTTGAATTGCTGGATTGAACAATCAGCAAAGCGCCAAGAACCAGCCTTACTACAATAGCTATAACGTGCAACCCCAGTTTATCCAAATTTTTTCTCAGAAAACCAAAGATAACTTCCGGATTAATTACAATAATTATTCCGGCCACCAACGTTAGAGCACCAAATAGAATTATCAATAAAATCATGGCTTGTTTCCTATAGGAACATAACGTTGAAACGCCCAGATCGATGACGCAACGCCCGAACAATTATGTCGGGCGTAGCCAATGCATTAGCAAGATATTGGGTAAGTGCTTGCGGCGTATCTATTGAGCTTAGCTAAAACGGAATATCATCATCAAAATCACCACCGCCACCTGAAGCCGGAGCACTATCTGCTGATCCAGTCGGTGGAGCTGCTTTGGGAACCGGAGCAGATTGGTCGTAACTTCCACCGCCGCCTCCACCGCTATCTCCGCGGCTACCCAGCATTTGCATTTCGTTAGCTACGATCTCAGTGGTGTAACGATCTTGCCCGTCTTTATCTTGCCATTTGCGGGTTTGCAATTTGCCTTCGATATAGACCTGCGAGCCTTTCTTTAGATATTCGCCGATTATCTCGGCTAATCGACGATAGGCCACCACCCGATGCCATTCGGTTTTTTCCACTTTTTCACCGGAGTTTTTGTCATTCCAGCTTTCAGATGTGGCGATACTGAAACTTGCGATTGCACTTCCATTGGATGCGTACCGCATCTCTGGATCGCGGCCCAGGTTGCCCAGTACGATTACTTTATTAATCCCTCTACTTGCCATGAGTTATTTCCTCTATCTTAAAATTGTCGTTTACGTAAAACTGGTCATTACCCACCTTCTAAGTGTGCAAATACCAACCCAGCCTCACAATCCATGTGATTAGACTGTCAAACAGTCTTGGGTCGAGTATAACCTTCCGTCAGCTGGCACGAAAGTCTGCACAAATATTTACGGTTTTATATGCGAGAAAATCACAAGCGAGGTATAGTACCGGGTTGACCATTCCGCTGGGATCACCATGGATTTTATAACTATTCGAGGCGCCCGAACGCATAACCTGAAGGGCATTGATCTCGAATTACCCCGCAATAAACTCATTGTAATTACTGGGCTTTCTGGTTCGGGGAAATCGTCGCTCGCGTTCGATACCATCTACGCTGAAGGGCAGCGCCGCTATGTGGAATCGCTGTCGGCTTATGCGCGTCAGTTCCTCTCATTAATGGAGAAACCCGATGTCGACGTGATTGAAGGACTTTCGCCGGCCATTTCGATTGAGCAAAAAGCCACCTCGCATAATCCTCGTTCAACGGTTGGCACTATCACTGAAATATACGATTACCTGCGTTTGCTGTACGCACGCGTCGGCGAACCACGCTGCCCGGAACATGGCATTACTCTCGAGGCACAAACCGTTAGCCAAATGGTTGACCTCATCATGGAGCTCCCTGAA
>JABJKL010000220.1 GCA_018660405.1 Pseudomonadota bacterium
ACCTTAGCCGAGCCAGCAGTATGCTGCCTGAGCAGGTCGTGATGCGCGAAATCTTCCTGCAACATAGATAGATCAAACTGAGTCGTTAGATTTCCAATCCTCGGAAACCTGTCTCGCGGCCGGTCGCGCGCGAAAATCGTGGGTAGGCCATGGGTATTGTAGACAAGAAGATTTAGCTCAATTGAATCGGGGCTTGTGTTGGCGGCTAGAGAGTCCGCCCAAGCGCAACTGCTGACAAGGGCCAAGATCAGAGTGCCGGCCCTCGCAATTGTTGAAGCCGCCTCAATCCCTGACGTGATTTTTTTCCGCAACAATGGCCGGTCCTCTTATGCGTAACGTGATTGTTATCACCGCGATAGTTCGCCAACAACGTCAATGCCTGCCGACTAAAAGTCGCACGCGCACCAGCTGAGAAGGGGTTCAGTTTTCGGCAATATCAAGCCGAACTCATAGTGTGTCAGTTTTCAGATGCCCTTATCGACGATATCAGGGTAGTTCTAGGTTTGTGGATTTCAGTTTAACTACTATAGTACCGATTTCTACGCAACAGTGTCTACAAATTGCAGCCCCAGACTTTTTGCCCAAAAAATTGTTAACTAAGATACTTTTACAATCCGGAGTAAATGCGGTTTAAATTTACTATCCTGCAGCCGATGTGTTTTATGGTCGAGGGGAAGAGATATTGGAGCTGCGAGAAACGATTAAACGGAACACTTTGACCATGCGTAAACAAAAATCAGAAAATTTTAGAATCTATTTAGCTTATGGAAAAACAAGCATGAGAATACAAAACCCTCGAATGCGCGCGTTTTGGTCTACAACACGTGTCGCTGCCATTTTTGGCACGACACTGTTTGCATTGGCTGCCTCTAGCAATGCTGCAGAAATCAACGTGGTAAAAGCAGAAACCGTTGGCATGTCGAGCGAACGGCTTGAACGTATTGGTGTTGGTATGCGTCGTTTGATCGATGCGGATAAAATTCCTGGCACTGTGACACTGGTTGCACGACGGGGCAAAGTCGTTCATTTCGAGACAAATGGCATGCGCGATGTCGCCAAGTCGTTGCCCATGGAAAGAGACACCATCTTTCGCCTGTACTCCCAAACCAAGCCGGTCACAGGGGTGGCGGTAATGATGTTGTTTGAGGAAGGTCATTTTTTGCTTTCTGATCCGATATCTAAATATCTGCCTGAATTTAAAAACATGGTCGTTTATGTGGGTTCCAAAGACGGAAAAGTGCTAACAGAACCCGCACGCCCGATAACGATTCATCACCTTCTTACGCACACTGCTGGCATGACATACAGTTTATTCCCAACACCTGTGGGAAAAATTTATCGCGACGCATTCATTGACGCCTCATCAGCACCAATTATTCAGCCTGATCAACAAACGGGTAAGCGTTCTGTTCTGAGCGATGAAGACGACCCAGAGAGGCATGGCACACTGAAAGAATGGAGTGAAACGGCAGCCCAACTGCCGCTTGTTGCTCAACCGGGTACCGAATGGAATTATAGTGTCAGCATAGACGTGTTGGGTCGATTGGTCGAAGTCATCTCAGGGCAGACGTATAGGGACTTTTTGAAGTTAAGGCTGTTTGACCCTTTGGGTATGTCGGATACAGATTTCTATGTGCCTAAGGAGAAATTGTCGCGCTTTGCGACGAATTACGTACCGAACCCAAATGGTGGATTGGTGGCCATAGATGATGCCGCCAACACCTATTACCGCACTCCTCCTGCTATAGCCTTTGGCGGTTCCGGATTGGTGGGAACCGTTGGCGATTATTTAAAGTTTGCACAGATGCTAGTGAATCTCGGGGAATATGAAGGTCGACGTTATCTGGGCAGCAAGACTGTCGAATTCATGATGCAAAATCATCTGCCTCCAATATTTCCCGACGATCCGGTTTCAAGTTTGAAGAAAGTTGTTGAGTGGTATGGTGGCGCCCCACAAGGGCGCGCATGGGGCTTGGGTTTTGGTGTGGCGGGATCTGTTGTCACCAAGCCTGCAACTTATGGGTTGCCAGTATCAAAGGGTACTTATAGTTGGGGCGGCGCTGCTACGACCCATTTTTGGGTAGATCATGCGGAGCAATTGGTAATGCTGGTGCATACGCAATTATTGCCCGATGGCACCTACCCCGTGGCCGAGTTAATGCAGCTTTTGACCTATCAAGCGATCATTGATTAAGCGCAAAAAGTCGTCACAGCTCGATTTTTCAACGGGTACCGGCTGGTTTTACTACAAGGGGTCATCCATCGAGCGGCTCGGTTCGGTAAACCATTTCGGACCCGTCGCGGTGATGTAAGCATGATCCTCGAGGCGCACGCCAAATTCGCCGTAGCTGCAGATCATCGGTTCTATTGAAAAGCACATGCCAGGTTCAAGCGGCAGCTCATTGCCTTTGACCATGTAGGGGTGTTCATGGATATCGAGACCGACGCCGTGGCCGGTGCGGTGCGGTAACCCCGGTACCTGATAACCCGGACCGAAGCCAGCGGCCTCAATTACGGCGCGCGCCGCAAAGTCAGGTGCCGAACAGGGTGCGCCCACCTGGGCTGCGTTGAACGCCGCGAGTTGAGCATCCTGCTCCAGCTCCCAGATTTCGCGCTGACGAGCATTTGGCTCACCAAAGACATAGCTGCGGGTGATGTCGGAGTTGTAGCCATGCACTGTTCCGCCGATATCGATCAACACCATGTCATTCTCCGCTAGCTGCTGTCGATAAGGGACTCCGTGCGGATAAGCGGTGGCCTCGCCGAACAGCACGATCTTGAAGGTAGAGCGCCCATCCATACCGCAGGCAATATGAGCCTTGTCAATAAAGGACTGCACTTCGCGGGTATCGATGC
>JABJKL010000069.1 GCA_018660405.1 Pseudomonadota bacterium
CCTGTGGCTCTGGATGAGTTGCCGGTTACCTTACCTGAGGATGTGGTAATGGATGGGGTGGGTTCGCCGCTCAAGAAGATGCCGGAGTTTATTAATACGACGCATCCTGAATCGGGTGCTCCGGCAGAGCGTGAAACAGATACATTCGACACATTTTTTGAGTCTTCGTGGTATTACGCCCGCTTTTGTTCACCCGATAGCGATAAGGCAATGCTTGACGAACGGGCGAAATATTGGTTGCCAGTGGATCAGTATGTCGGTGGGGTTGAACATGCAGTGTTGCATCTTTTATATGCGCGTTTCTTCCACAAATTGATGCGTGATGAAGGTTTGGTGAACGGTGACGAGCCGTTCAAGAAGCTTTTAACGCAAGGCATGGTGATTGCCGAGACCTACTATAGAGAAAACGAGAATGGTCGTAAGGAGTACTTTAACCCCGCCGATGTGGATACCGAAAAGGATGATAAGGGGCGTGTTCTATCGGCGACTTTGATGCAGGATGGTCAGCTGGTTGAAGTCGGTGGTATCGAGAAAATGTCCAAGTCCAAAAATAACGGCGTCGACCCGCAATCTATGATCGATCGTTATGGGGCCGATACCGTTCGCTTGTTCGTAATGTTTGCCTCGCCACCGGAACAATCACTTGAATGGAATGATGATGCCGTAGCAGGTGCCTCCCGGTTTTTGAATCGGGTATGGATCTGGTTTTATAGGCACCAAAAAGCGCTTAAGGCTGAACCTTGTGCGCAGTTAATGGCACCTTCATTTGATAACGAAGCGTTGAGTGATTTGCGCCGTAAGGTATACACCCTTCTGGATAGGGCGTTACGTGACTACGACCGTCAGCAATTTAATACAGTAATAGCCGCGTGCATGGAGCTAACCAACACGCTTGAAAAGTTTGATTGGATTGCGGCGGGCTCTGCTGGCGCTGAGGTTCAGCGCGAGTCGGCGCTGATATTGCTTAAACTATTGGCACCCGTGGCGCCGCATATAGCCGAACAGTTATCTGAAGAGATCAATATTCGTCAGCAGATAGAAACGACCTGGTTACGGGTGGATGAGACCGCGTTGCAGGTAGCTAATATCGAGCTTGTAGTGCAAGTAAATGGAAAGTTGCGCAGCAAGTTAAAGGTCGCAGCTGGTATTGAACGCGAACAGGTGGAGGTCTTGGCCTTGGCGGATGAGAATGTACAGCGGTTTATTGAGGGTTCTACCGTTCGTAAAGTAATCGTGGTGCCCGGAAAGCTGGTGAATGTAGTAGCAAACTAGTTGGAGTACCAAGACGTTTGCCGATACAATCATGGCTGAAACCAGAGCGAGGATCCTCTATAGAGGTGGATAGGTCGAATGCGTAAGCTGATAATATTGATAGTGTCTGTAGCCGTAATATTTTTGGCATCTTGCGGGTATCGCCTGCGTGGCCAATTACCGTTAGCTGAGCGAATCAATGTATTGTACATCGATTCGACCAGAGGCGATTTTTCCGTTGCGGATGAATTTAGTGAACTGCTCGCCGATGGAATTACGGGTACTGGAGCTGAAGTCGTCGCGGACCCTGCGCTAGCAAAAGCCGTGTTATCGATTGTTGATATTACCTTTGAGCGGTTGGTTCGCACACTGGATCAGAGCGGTAAGGTAAACAGCTACACATTGGAGTATCGAGTCACCTACGACCTGTATGACGCTAATGGCGATACCATCAGTGCCGGTCGGGTATTGCAAGAAAATGCAGATTTTGACTTTAACCCGGATTTGGTGCTAGAAAAGGAAGAAGAAGAACTAAGTATTCGTGAAATTATGGAAGAGGAGTTGGTACTGCGTATTTTGCGACAGCTTAATACCGTCACGTAGTTCTGCGCGACCTGGTTCTACAGTGTAGGTCCGCGCAATAATATCTGCGGGGACCACCACGCTGGTTACAGGTTCTAATTTGGACGCAAGCTCGATTTACACATGCTAAAGTCGAGCGATAGTCGCAGCAGCTTGCTCATGAAGCTCCACTTGAATCGTTGATTATATTTTATGCGGTGTGTTGTCGTTATTTAATGTGCTTCAATAGAATACATGATTGAACAAAATCACGAGTACGCTTATTCAACGGCAGAGGGTCCTTGGTTAAATTATCTGTGGGCGTCGTTAACGCCCTGGATTACGGCCGTGGACAGTGCTGATCGACGGGTTTTTGAATTGGGTTGTGGAAATGGGGCTACCGCTGGGATGCTAGGCTCATTGGGCTTTAAAGTTACTGCAGTTGATCCGTCAATATCAGGAATAACCATAGCCAAAGCTAGTCACCTCAATGCTGCTTTTGAAACCGCGTCTACTCATGATGATTTAGCCGCGCGATTTGGCACATTCCCCTTGCTGGTTAGTCTTGAGGTTGTAGAGCATTGCTACGCGCCACGTGAGTTCGCCAAATCGGTTTTTAATTTGCTCGAACCAGGTGGTAAAGCCTTTATTTCTACGCCGTATCATGGCTATCTTAAAAATTTGGTGTTAGCTATTACCGGTAAGCTGGACGCTCATTTTACGGCGCTTTGGGATGGTGGCCACATCAAGTTTTGGTCCATGAAAACTTTAAATACCTTATTGACTGAGGTGGGGTTTGAACAGGTTGAATTCCGACGGGTCGGTCGTATTTCTCCGTTGGCAAAATCAATGGTGGCGATAGTAACCAAGCCAAAATGATTATTCTGGATACTTCTATCCGATAATCCGCGATCCTTGTTCGGAGTTCCCAATTCAGTAATTAAACCATAGATCGTGGTTTTACCCTGAGCTATAGAAGTTTTTCTGTTTATATAATTTAATGATATTAAAATATCATTTTATATTATTTTTAATTATAATTATTTTCAGCTACCATGCGCAGCCCAATGGGTTAGTGCCTCTGCTTTGAACGCCGCAAACCTCTATTGAAAGAGCGTCAGAATTATTTCTGGAAATTTTTTGCAAACTGCAATAATCGATTTATGTATCAATACGACGAATTTGACCACACGTTGGTAAAAGAGCGAGTCGCAGAATTCCGCGATCAGGTGGAACGGCACTTGAACGGTGAGTTATCTGCAGAGCAGTTGATGCCGTTGCGTTTGCGTAATGGTTTGTATATGCAGGTACATGCGCACATGTTGCGGGTAGCAATCCCTTACGGATTGCTGAGCTCGAAACAGATGCACATGCTCGCGCACATTGCGCGTAAGTATGACCGTGATTATGGGCATTTCACTACGCGGCAGAACATCCAATACAATTGGCCCGAGTTGAAAGATGTTCCGGATATACTCGAAGACCTTGCCAGAGCTGAGATGCATGCGATTCAAACATCTGGTAACTGCATTCGGAATACGAGTTCCGATCAATATGCAGGGGTCGCGGTTGATGAGCTACAAGACCCGCGTCTTTATTGCGAAATGATTCGTCAATGGTCGACCTTACACCCTGAATTTTATTGGTTGCCGCGTAAATTTAAAGTAGCCGTCACGGGTGCGGAAAATGATCGGGCTGCCGTATTATTCCATGATATCGGTTTGCGCGTACTTCAAAATGCGAAAGGCCAGCTTGGATTGCAGGTGTTGGTCGGTGGCGGTATGGGGCGCACGCCTGTCATCGGTAAAGTGATTCGTGAATTCCTTCCACGTGAACATCTGCTGTCTTATTGCGAGGCGATTTTACGTATTTATAACATGTACGGCAATCGCGATAATAAGTATAAGGCTCGCATAAAGATATTGGTTAATTCCCTGGGGATTGACGAATTCAGGCGACAAGTCGAAGCCGAATGGGAGCAGATTAAAGATTCTGATCTGTTGCTTCAGGATGCAGATTTTGAACGAATGCAATCCTATTTTAGTAGCCCGGATTATGTGAAATCGACGGCTGACTCGAACCTAATAAATCAGGGGCGCATTGAAAAGTGGCGATCGCTCGATACTCGTTTTGCACAGTGGTATGACAACAATACCGTAGAACACAAGGTTGATGGGTACCGAATAGTGGTTGTTTCCCTTAAGGCACCAGGTGTTCCACCGGGCGATGCGAGCGCCGATCAGATGGATCATATAGCGGATCTTGCCGAGCGTTATTCATTCGGTGAGCTACGAGTGACGCATGATCAGAATATTATATTCGCAGATGTTGAAGAAGCTGAATTGTTGGAGCTTTGGAAAGAAATGGATGCGCAAGCCTTGGCGACACCAAACATCGGCACCTTGAACGATATGATCTGTTGTCCTGGTCTGGACTTCTGTTCATTAGCGAATGCTGGTTCGATCCCTATTGCGAAACAGATTAATGAGCGTTTTGATTCCCTGGATGAGCTTTACGACATAGGCGAGCTTAAAGTAAAAATGTCTGGGTGTATGAATGCCTGTGGTCATCACCATGCCGGGCATATTGGCATTCTTGGCGTCGATAAAAAAGGCATCGAGTGGTACCAGTTAACTCTGGGTGGGTCGGCTGAAGATGATGCAGCCATTGGTGACCGTCTGGGCAAAGCGATTGCAAAAGAAAAGGTTAGTGACGCGATAGATAAACTTGTTTCAGTCTATCTGGAGAATCGCCAAACCGATGAACGCTTTCTGGATACTTACCGCAGGATAGGTATCAAACCCTATCAGGAGGAGGTTTATGGATAAGTTATCGTCCAAACTATCGGGTGGCGCACTCGTTATCGATCGAAAAATAGTCGCAGAGAATGACTGGGTTCATGTTGCGACGGAAGATGAGATTCCTTCGTCTGGCAATGTCAGCATAGATTTATCGCGTTGGCAGGCGAATAAAGATGAATTGCTGACTCGAGAATCGCAAGTGGCGGTGCGTCTGGATGCGTCAGATGAGCCATCTAAGCTGCAAGATGATTTAGGCAATATTCCGATGATTGTTTTGCATATAACAAACTATGTTGATGGCCGTTGCTATACACAGGCTTTTTGGTTGCGCGAACGTTACGGGTACGCCGGTGATATTCGCGTGATCGGTGAGGTTTACCGCGACCAGCTTAATTTTCTTGAGCGGGTTGGGGTCACTCAATTTGAATTGGCCAAAGATCAAGACCCACAAGATGCTATGAATGGTTTTGGTGAGTTTACGGTGCTTTATCAGCCCTCTGCAGATGAAGGACAAAATATTTTTAGTCGTCGTCGAGTGATTCACTAGCCTGTCGACGAATCCATTTTTAGTTAGAAAGGTAGAACAATGACTGATGTTTTAAATTACCCGCAGGTAGCCAAAGAACTCGACACCCAAACCCCGCAGGAAATACTCGAGTGGGCGCTTAAGCGCTTTGACAACATTTCTATTTCATTTAGTGGTGCAGAAGATGTGGTTTTGATCGATATGGCTACGCGTATCGACCCATCGGTAAAAGTGTTTTCGCTGGATACCGGGCGATTGCATCCGGAGACGTATCAATACATTGAACGAGTTCGAGATCACTATGCAATAGAAATTGATGTACTGAACCCAAATGCCGAGGCAGTGCGAGAATTGGTTCGCCAGAAGGGTTTATTCAGTTTTTACAAAGACGGCCATAAAGAATGCTGTGCGGTCAGAAAAGTGGGTCCACTGCGAGACAAATTAGCCACATTGGATGCCTGGATTACAGGTCAGCGTCGTGATCAAAGTGAAGGTACTCGAGATTCGCTTCCGGTTATCCAGAAGGATGCTGCTTTTTCTACCGACACCAATGTGTTGTCGAAATTCAATCCGTTAGCGTCCTGGAGCTCTGAAGATATTTGGAGCTATATTCGCGAAAATGACGTGCCATATAATCCGCTTCACCGACGGGGCTTTACCAGTATTGGCTGCGAGCCCTGCACGCGCGCAATTTTGCCTAATCAGCATGAACGCGAAGGTCGCTGGTGGTGGGAAAACCCGGACGAAAAGGAGTGTGGTTTGCATTCCGATAATCTGAACGGACCCAATGCGCTGAAGGTGGTCGCCAAGTAATCGGTTATCCGGACTAATGCCGCATATCACTTTAGTCAAAAAAGTTTTTAAAAACGGCGATCTCTGCAAAAAATGTGGAGAGGTATCTGAGCGTTTGGAACGTGAGGGATTGCTGGACTTGATAAACCAAATAGCGATTGCGGACGAGTCTGATGCTGAGTCAGAGGGTATGCGGCTGGCTCGTGAGCACAATGTGGATCGAGCCCCGTTTTTTATTGTTGAAGAGGATGATGGAGCGGTTCGTATATTCGATATCTATTTTAAATTCAAAAAGTACATATCTAACCGGGCGGAAGTGGAAAGGCAGGATTTGACCGATCTTATCGATCAGAATCCCGACCTCGACTTTATCTAGTCCGAGACATGATTTACCAAATATAAGAATGACATGCCGTGAATCTATCCGTGGAGGCTCAACGCCAGCTCCCTGCTGGCGATGGTCATTCTGATATTCGCCAAATCATGCTTTTGAGTTTAACTACGAAGGAATGCAGGCTTTGTTCGATTAGCTATCAGCTGATGATTAATCTGATCATTCCTCGTTAATCGTAATCGACTCAATCGTCACGTCTTCAAGTGGAACATCTCCATGCCCGCCGCTTTGTCCGGTGGCAACTTGTTCGATTAATTCTACGATATCCATACCATTAGTCACTTTTGCAAAAACGGCGTATCCCCAACCACTCGGATTTTCGCCGGTATGATTTAGAAATCCGTTATCGGCGGCGTTGATAAAGAACTGCGAAGTTGCTGAGTGAGGGTCTCCCGTGCGAGCCATTGCGAGCGTGCCTGGTTCGTTCAGAAGGCCATTGTTGGCTTCATTGGGAATGGGGGCACCATTATTTTTACTCACCATGCCGGGTTCAAAACCACCGCCTTGAATCATGAAGCCGGGAATTACCCGGTGGAATATTGTGCCGTCATAAAACCCATTGCGAACATATCCAAGGAAGTTGTCAACCGTTACAGGTGCCTTGTCGTTATAAAGCTCCACTTCAATTGCGCCGTGATTGGTTTGTATCGTTATCATAGTGTTTGGCTCGTTATTGTTCTCGGGGTCGTTCGTTTGAGCGGCCGCAAAGTTGCTGGAAAGTAAGAAAGTTGATGCGATCAGAATCCGAATAAGAATTGATATCCTGTTTGGTAATAAAATCATAATGTGAAGTACCTAGTGTAGTTGGTAAATAATTTGAATCCCGACTCAGTAAAAACGCCATCAAGTGGGACATCCCAGGGTCGTGCTTGAATGGTTGAGCACTTTTGCTTGTCGAATGCTAGTCCAATCAATTGAGGGGTGCGATAGTACTGTCTGCCGGCCACCATTTCCAGAGCGCGATCGTAGTAACCGCCGCCCATGCCAATGCGCGATCCTGACGCATCGAACGCCAGCAAAGGAAGCAGCACTATATCAAACCGATTAATCGGCAAGCTACTAAATCCAGTGGGTTCGGGGATTCCATACCAATTATTTTTCAGCACGGTTCGAGCATGAGTTCTTACGAACACCATTGAGTGGTTGGCAGGGTTAAGTACTGGCAGAAAA
>JABJKL010000258.1 GCA_018660405.1 Pseudomonadota bacterium
ACCTTGGCGATGCGAAAGCAAAACCATTATGCTAACCGAGCAAATCAACTCAATTGATGGACGGGATACTCTCTTATACTAGAACCCGATCTGTCCAAAAGGTTCTGACGACGTACATCCACGGTAGGTTCGCCCTTCTCGGACAGGCTCCTAGTTCAAACTCGCAGAAACAGTACCCAATCGTAGCCCTAATAGGTACGATCCAGCAAATAACTTTATGGGCAATATTATGAATTGGAACATCTACCTCTCGGGGGAAATACACACCAACTGGAGACAACTGATAAAAGAAGGATGTGGAAAGCTTGAGCTACCCACTTCCTTCCACTCTGCCGTTACTGATCATGACGCCAGTGATGCGGCAGGCGATCTGCTCGGTACAGAAAATACACCCTTTTGGCGGGATCATAAGTCTGCCAAGGTCAATGGTATAAGAATTAAAACATTGATCGAAAACTGTGATGTTGCCGTGGTGCGTTTCGCAGGCAAGTTTAAACAATGGAATGCAGCCTTTGATGCTGGCTATTGCGCCGCACTGGGCAAACCGTACATTACCCTGCACGAAGACGACACAACCATCATTCACGCACTCAAAGAGGTTGATGCTTCCGCTATGGCGTGGGCAACAACGCCAGAACAAGTCGTAGAGATTTTACAATATGTGACAAGTGCTTCTTCAATCTGATATTGTAAACTGCTAAAGCAAACCACCAGTACTCTTTCAAACGATCATGAACAGACTCCAACACTATCTATCAATGATCATTTTTACCGCCGGTTTTGCACTCGGTGTTCAAATCCCTAACTTCGTGGATCAATACGGCAAGCGTGTCGATGCCCACCTAATTGAAGCCTCTAATATGTTCGCCGGCTATCAAGCGCTTGCTGACGTGCAGCAGGGCGGCGACGTCAATGCGCTAATACTGAAACACGAAACCAGCGAAGATTTAACATTTCGCGCTGAAGCTTTGTTGATTCGGAATTTACGATCAAACATCCAGCAATACCGGACGGAAATAATTGCATTAAACCAGAGCCTTTGGAAAGGAATAAGCCACATCGTGTTAAGTGGATCACCATCTCTTCGGCAAGAAACCATTGAAAATTATTCGGTGAACTTACCGCTTAATTTCAACGCGTTGACCTACGGTTTTATCGTCGCGATACTGTTGTGCGTGATATGGGAATTTTTATTAATGATTTTAGGAACATCTTTCGGTATCGCCGGACGCCGAAGAAGAGTGCATCAACAAAAATTACAAGCTGCCCAGAGCTATCGAAGATAGACACGCCGTTGGCTGCACATAGGACACACTAATAACGCCTCGGCATTTACTTCCTGTGCAATACAAGCGTTTGTTGCGGGTCATTTTCGGCACATGTGTTCTAGGCATTGCCTTTTATTATCTGGCGACACTTGTTAGAAGCCATCCTGATGCGATCGGCGTTTACCTGGCCAATATTCCCATCAAGATACTGCTTCTTGCGGTACTTCTCAGTTGGGCGGGTGACCTGATCAACGCCATCGTTTGGCATCGGGTAAACCGAACTTCTAACTTGCAAACCAGATTCAAAACCTCTTACTGGGCCTGGAGTGCAGCGCGAATTTTTAGGTACATACCTGGCAAGGCCGCGGGATACTACGTGCGACACAAGCTACAATCGACTCACGTCAGCAAGAGCGTTTATCACTCCTTAACCGAATTCGTACTATATCTAGTGGCTATTCTCTGGCTTATTTCACTTTATCTGGCATTGCTTGTACCGGCTTACTCCATCATCGCGCTTGTGTGTGCTACCGCCAGCATAGTCATGTTATTCGCTCATCCCATTGTTCAGACGATTGAAGGCCCACTGGTACGGAGGCTTAAGTTGGCTCCACCCAGCAAATCGCTGCTATCTCCCCGGCAGATGATGTTGTTTTCTGTTTCTTTGACGCCAGCCTTGCTATTGCACGGAACCGCATTTTATTTAATTGTAAGTATAGGTATGGGACTAGAGGATTTCGATCTTTTACAGGCCACTGTTACCTTGTTTATCAGCGGAATTTTAGCGCAATTGTCGCTTATCGCTCCTGGAGGACTGGGCGTTCGTGAAGCTGCGGTGGCGCTAATTATGAGTTTAAACGGGTTTGAGGAAAACCTGGCCTTGGCAGCAGCGGTCATTGCCAGAATCGTGCTATTAACAAGCGAACTGTTAAACGTCGCTACCGCCGCTATGTATGGACGCATCGCTGAAAGATTAGGATCGAAGACACCTGTAGTGATACGCTCTGAATAATATGATTGGCGGCTCATTTGGCTAGTAC
>JABJKL010000075.1 GCA_018660405.1 Pseudomonadota bacterium
ATCCATCGAAAAAGCCGTTGCATTGGTCGAACATGCCAGTGAAATGGAACGCGACTTGATTATGGCAGCTCGCGACCGCTATCCCGCTGACTATGACACTGATAATAGAAGGCCCGTGGACGAAGGTTTTGCCGAGCGCATGAAAACGGTTTATGAGAAGTATCCTGAAATTGACGATGTAGCCATCGTGTATGCAATGTCGCTATTTTTACTTGAGGAACGCCGCGAGCGTCGTGATGTCAACGACCCGGATTTGATTCGCTTGCATGGCGTGCTGACCGGAGTTCTGGACAGGAACATTGCTCACCCGGGTGCTTGCCATTTGTATATCCACGCTACCGAATCCAGCCAGGAGCCGGAGCGAGCGCTGGCATGCGCCGAATACCTCAGCGCCACCATTCCGACCGCCAGCCATATTCAGCACATGCCCTCGCACACCTGGAATGAAGTAGGATACTGGGGCAAATCGGTTGAGGCGAACATAACGGCCTATCAGTCGGATCTTAAATCCAGACAAAATCAGGGGTTTTCCTACGTTCCTGCCCATAACCTGCACATGTTGCTGTTTGCAGCATCGATGGATGGACAGAGCGCGATCGCGATTCAAGCGGGTAAGGACTACACCAAGGAAACCGATAACACCATGTATCACGCACTCACGCTGTTGCGCTTTGGACGTTTTGACGAAATTCCCGGGATTGCTCCGCGACCCAGCATCGGAGACATCGAGGGTGGATTTTGGGATTTTGCCCAGGGCTATGCCGCCTTGCGCAATGGCGACGCTGATTCGGCTCAGGACTATTTAAACAAGCTACAGGACCTTGCCGCTAATTCTACCGGTGAGTTCCGCAGACACGACGCCGCTCACCTAATGGGGCTGTCTGCGGCCATTCTGCAAGGAGAAATCTTTCGCTCACAAGGCAATCTGGACGAAGCGATTACTGCATTTCGTCGTGCCGTTGTGTTGGATGAAGAACAACCCTATGACGAACCGGAACCGATTCCTTACGCGGCTCGCCACTGGTTGGGCGCTGCACTGCTTGAAGTGGAAAGGTATGCCGAGGCCGAACAGGAATACCGTACCGAGCTTGCCGACCATCCACACAATGTGTGGTCGTTGCATGGGTTAAAAACTGCCCTGGAAGCACAGGGAAAAACAGATGCGGCAGTTGATACAGATTTTGAAGAAAGCACCGCGCGCATGGATGTATGGATTACAAGCTCAATTCTATAAGCGCTCGTTCTGGATCTGCACCTAACACTCCGGTGCTGTTTCAATGGCTTGGATAAGCCGATACGTGGCTGATTCCAGCCGCGTGGGCATTTGAGCAGATTGGCCAGCCTCAAAGCCATTTGGCTGGAAAAAACCACTCTGGCCGACGGTACGAAATTTATCGATTCCCTGGTTGCCGACAATTTGGCGATCGAGGCGGAACGACATCAGTGTGCTTTACAGGCCGCAGAATAGATATAATTATGAATAATAGAACTAACCCGACTCACCTTCAGAGGACACTTATGAAATTTACACCAATCATTGCCGCGATTTATCTGCTTGCCTCGCCTGCTTTTGGGCATCACAGTGACGCTGCCCTGCGCATGGATGAAGTGGTTACTTTCCAGGGTGTAGTCAGCGAGTACCGCTTCAGAAATCCACACGCTTACTTTACCGTCGAAGCTGCGGGCGAAGATGGCGCACCGGTCGAATGGTCGGTACAAATGGCTTCATCGATTACCATGACACGTCTGGGTTGGGGTCGTGAAACCTTAGCCGTTGGCGATCAGGTGACGGTGGGAGTAAATCCAGCGCGAGACGGACGAACCTACGGGTTGATCTATTCGATCGAGAAAGTCGGCGGCCCAACCATAATCGCCAGACCCGATGAAATGCGCCGATCAACTACGGAGCAAGTTCGCGCCTCCACGGTGGAAGGTCGATGGATGGTGGACCGCTCAAGACTTCCTGAGGATTACCCGGGTGGTTTGGACCAGCTCACAATCCGTGACCTTACATTGACCGAAAAAGGCCGAACCGCCGAAGCTGCTTATAGCCAGGCCTCGGAAGATAACCCCGAGTTGTCTTGCATCTCAAAACCAACGCCTTCCCTGATCATTTACACCGACTTGTACCCCATGGAAATATTATTAAACGGGAGTAACGAAGGTGAAGATATAATCACTATTCGCAGCCAATACTTCGATACCGTACGAGCGATTTACATGGACGGTCGCGAACATCCACCGGCTAGCGAGCAATTCCACGAAGGCCATTCGGTCGGCAGATGGGAAGACGATGTTCTGGTCATTGATACTACAAACTTCGACTATCACCGTTCGCCTTATCAGAACGGTGTTCCGTCGGGTGCCCAAAAACACGTGATCGAGCGTTATAGACTCATCGATGATGGCAGCCACATGAACGTTGAATTTTTTCTTGAGGACCCTGAGTACATCGACGGCTCGATGACTTATGACCGGGATTTACGCTATACCCCACAGAGTGATATGTCGCCCTTTAATTGCGATCTGGAGGCAACAAGCCGATTTGTCCCTGAATAATGATCGTATCTATCAGACATTGATCCGGCTATGAAATTCACGACAATCTTTGTTGTAGTTTCTTTGCTTGCCTCACCCGCATTTGGGCATCATAGTGACGCTGCCTTACGCATGGACTCTGTGGTCACGCTCGAGGGTATCGTCACCGAATACAGCTTGAGAAACCCACACGCCTATTTCACTGTCGAGGTGAATGGCGAGGTTGCAGGCGAAGGCGGTGCAGCCGTCGAATGGACGGTGCAAATGCCCTCATCAATTACGATGGTGCGCCTGGGTTGGGATCGGGATACTTTAGCCATTGGCGATCAGGTAACGGTTGGTATAAATCCAGCGCGAGACGGGAGAAACTATGGGCTGATTTACTCCATTGGCAAAGCTGATGGGCCTATTGACAAAGCTGATGGCTCTCCGCTACTTGCCAGACCCGAACAGGCGCCCCAAATAAGATCAGAAGCTCGTACCACCACCATAGAGGGACGATGGTTTCTTGATCGATCGAGGCTGCCAGATGGCTACCCGGATGAGACGGATGAACTAATGGGTCGTTATCTTGAATTGACAGACAAAGGCGAAGCGGCTGCAGCCGTCTATAATCAGGCCTCGGAGGAGAATCCCGAGCTGTCTTGCATCTCCAAACCGACGCCCGCGTTAATCCTTTATACCGACTTATTCCCTATGGAGATTGTGATTAATGAGGGTAATGAGGGCGAAGAGACCATCACGTTACGCAGTCAATACTTCGATTCAGTACGAACAATCTACATGGATGGTCGCGAACATCCGCCAGCCAGCGAACAATTCTTCGAAGGGCACTCGGTCGGCCGTTGGGAAGATGATGTCCTGGTCATTGATACAACAAACTTTGCCTACCACCGTTCGCCCTACCAAACCGGTGTTCCATCGGGCTCCCAAAAACATGTGGTGGAGTGGTATCGGCTGCTTGGTAATGGCCGCCACATGAATGTGAAGTTCTTGCTTGAAGATCCCGAGTACATTGACGGTTCCATGAGCCACAACCGGGATTTAATTTATTCCCCCGAGAGGGATATGTCGTCATTTGATTGCGATCTGGAGTCGACGCGCCGCTTTCTCCCTGATTAAACTTCTTATCAATCAAACAGTGAGCTGGCTATAAACTTTACGCGCATTGCCTTCGAATATTTTGTACCGATCCTGGTCGTCAAGCTTGTCGTTTGCGTCAATGTATCGCTTCGTATCATCGAAATAGTGCCCCGTTTCCAGGTCGATGCCTTTTGAGTGATAAACGCAGGTGTCAAATCACCCAGCCCTCTGTCCAGAGCGAGCCCGCGAAACCGCCCTACACTAGCTTCCGAACAGCACACCCTGAAACAACCTGTATTGAAGCAATTCGATGAACAGTATATAGACAGATAGGGTGGCCACCGCGGAAATGATCGTGCATTGTTTGTAGGATTTTTCTGCCACCAGCCTCAGAAAAGCGAATATATATAGTGGGATGCCAATCAAAAAGCCGGTTAAATACAACAACACCAGAAAAACTCCGATCCAGAGGAAACCTTTTATTTCCTTTAGTACTTTTTCCCTGAGTAAATGAGTATTAGAGGCAATGGTATTTTTCTCAGTAGCTGGTGTTGACATAATTGCCCTTAATTGAACCAAACATTCTGTCATGGTCAGACCGATGAATATCCAACCGATAAACCTTGGGAAGATACCGCTGCCTCCACTATAGCTATAGGCGGTAATTAACACCGAGATTGCTATCATCAATATTAGTAACGCGACTATCAAGGGGGCATGAAACAAGGAGGTTTGAAGATTTCTGGACTGCTCCATTATTTGTGCTCCACTATCTGTTCACCTTTTTCTTGCGGATTGCTTGAAATGCCGGGATCGATAATGCTGCAACAGAACACAACAGTAACACCACAGCCGTGTTATCTTGAAAAAATCCACTCCAATCCCCCTGAAACATAATCATTGACTGGGTATAACTACGCTCCATCAGACTGCATAACACTAGCGCAATAATCAGGGTTATTCTGGGATAATCAAAATGTATCATCAAATAGCCAAGCAGACCGAAGAATGCCGCAGCAAACACATCCCCTATCGTATTTTGCACAGCGTACGCACCCAAGAGTGATACTGATATAACCGAAGGAATGAGTATAGAAGAATCTATATAAGCTATTCTAACCAGGCAAAATGCCGCGACACATATGAATGCAGTACTGAGAATAGTCGCGCCCAACAGAGTGAGTATCAATACAAAGATTGTGTATTCACGTTCTATCAGCAACGTCGGCCCGGGATTCAAGCCATGTAATATGAGCACGCCTAGAAATATTGCCATCTCTGCACTCCCGGGAACTCCAAATGCCAAAGTGGGGATCAGCCCTCCACCATCCTTGGCATTGTTTGCAGACTCGGGGGCAATCACACCACGGATATCACCTTTGCCAAAAGTTTCGTTATCTTTGGAAATGTGTGAAGCAAATGAATAGGACATAAATGATGCCACAACCCCGCCTACACCAGGTACTGCGCCTATAAGCGTGCCGATTGCAGAACCACTCATCACGATCTTGTAGTTTTTCAATGTGGCCTTGATACCCTGGATCGTGTCTGTAAAGCGAATGCTGGTTTGTGATCCGACTTCTGTGATTGAACCCCCTTTTACAAACAGCGACATCATCTCGGCGATGGCAAAGAGTCCAATCAGTACCGGTACGATAGAGAATCCATTCCACAAGTAATCACTTCCTACGGTATAGCGTGCTGTTCCACCAATCTCATCATAGCCAACAAAGCCAATAAATAATCCTATGCAGGCAGCAATAAGGCCCCGCAACATATTTCCGCCTGATACGGTCAAAGAGGTCAATCCCAATAATGCCAACATAAAAAACGCTGGTGGGCCAAACCATAGAACGATTGTTTTCGCTATGGGAAGCACCAGAACAAGGATGAATAAACCAAAGATTCCACCGATAGCTGATGCTGATGCAGCGGCACCAATTGCGAGCCCCGCCTTGCCCTGCCGAGTCAGGGGATAACCATCAAAACAAGTAGCAGCATTCGGAGCTGTGCCAGGGGTATTCAACAGGATTGCCGTTACTGCGCCACCTGCAGAGACTGCGCCCATAACTCCACCCATAAGTATAATTGCCTGATCGGGAGACATGCCAAAGGTTAATGGCAATAACAGAGTTATCGCAGTGGCACCACCGAGGCCAGGAATAATCCCAAACAGAATGCCAACACCTACACCCAGGCATAGATAGAATAAATTAGCGCCATCACTTAACAAGTATGTAATGGCAGTTAATAAGGATTCAAACATGAATAAGGGCCGGTCTAAAATTCATTAGCGTTAATTCGGATTACTCAGATTGGATTTGAACTTTTCGTAAAAACTGAAATTAACTTCAATCTCGGCGGCCATCATATCGCCATTAAGAGGTATCGCATTCATCTGCGCAGCGGCAGAGGCAGATTTGAATTCAGGATCTTCCATGGTTCGTAAAAATGTTTCTCGTAATAAAACCAATACCGCAGGGTCCATACCCGGCGGCCCCGCCAGAGATCGCTGTACGTTTAACTGCGACAATTCCGGGTATCCGAGCTCAGCAAAGGTTGGCACGTCTGCAAGCACCGTACTACGGTTTTCTCCGGTCACCGCAAGTGCCCGCAGATTGCCAGAATTAATATATTGAAGGGCTGTTGAGATCGGCGCTATGGTTGCATTTCCATCACCACGTACTAATGCCACCAATTGATCGGTGGTTCCTTCATAGCCAGTAATAAATACAGGGTTCTTGCTCATCAAGCCGAGTTGCTCAGCAACGATTTGTATAGCGGCAAGTATTGTGCCGCCGTAGCCTATAGAAACAAAGGTGATCTCGTCCTGAGCCTGAAAATCTTCTATCGAATGGATATCTGACTCGGCCTGAACCAACAGTAGAAATTCTTGTGACTCAATGCGGCCTATCCAGCTCATCTGACGCAGTTCATAGTCTACTTTTTCACCCAGTATGCTCGGCAAAACCAGGCCCGGCAGATTGAGTAACCCCAGGGTGTATCCGTCCGGATCAGCACGATAGACGCTTGCAGCCCCACGTCTTCCACCTGTGCCTGGCATATTCTGTGGAAGCACATTGATGCCTTCTCCAAGCTGTGCAGCAAAGTACGGGGCAAAGACACGCACCGTTGTATCAAAA
>JABJKL010000053.1 GCA_018660405.1 Pseudomonadota bacterium
AACATCAGGTTGGCCTGACCAGCCCATCGTTAGTGCTCACCGAAACGATAGTGCCCGACAGCTCCAGAATCACCGACCGTTGTAGTCACGACCTGCGTTTGCTTACGCGGCATGGCATAACGTTGCTGGGTGTTTCCAGACAGGGCAGGCGGTTTCGTGATCGTGTGCGCAAGCTCATCATCAAGCCAGGTGATGTGTTATTATTGTTGGGTCGCCCGGAACGTCTTGACGAAGTGATTAGCTGGTTAGGCGTACTGCCACTGGAGGATCGACAACACGCTGTGATCCAACGCAACAAAGCCGTTTTAGCGATAGGTCTGTTTTTTGCGGCTATTGCTTTGTCGGCCAGCGGCCTGCTTTACCTGCCCATCGCGCTGGCAGTTTGTGTGATCGCCTTTGTGGGGTTGGGTATTGTTTCTGGTCGTGAGGTATACGAAAGCGTGGAGTGGAAGGTAGTCGTGCTGCTGGCTTCGCTAATACCACTGGGAATCGCATTGGAAAACTCGGGTGGCACTCAACTTATAGCGCAATTGATAGTGTCGCAAACGGAAGGCTGGCCGCACTGGGCGATCCTTACCGTGCTAATCATGGTTACCATGACTTTGTCTGATTTTCTCAACAATGTCGCCACGGCGCTGATAGCCGCGCCAATTGGCGTTGATGTTGCAAACGCTATCGGTGTTGCGCCCGATCCATTCTTGATGGGTGTCGCGGTAGCCGCTTCCTGCGCCTTCCTAACCCCGATCGGGCACAAGAACAATACCATTATCATGGGGCCCGGGGGTTATCGTTTTAGTGATTACTGGCGCATGGGTCTGCCACTGGAAATACTGGTGGTGGCGGTATCCGTGCCCGCGATACTCTATTTTTGGCCGCTATAGGTAATAGCATTGCTAACCCCTGGCGCGTGTAACAACTCGATTTGATTTGAAATGTCCAATACATGCTCGAAGTGGTCATTCGAGCAGATGCTTGTTAAAAATTGTATTTGACCAAAAGTTGTCTACACCAGTGTTTAAGTAAAGCTCCACAAAGCGCAAGTTTTATCTCACCTACTTGATCACTAGAACCTTCCTGTGTTGATATATATCAACACAGGAAAATCCCGTTCAGTTATGGTGCAATTACTGACCGATTTAATGTCTGAAATTTTACCTACAAAACGAAGGGTCAACCAATAACACTTATAGTGAGTGGGGAAGGGGGATATGATCAATTCAGATACACTAAACAGGTACAAGCCAACCTCAATAAATTTGCATTGGCTGACCTTGTTTCTAATGGCCGCTATTTACGCCAGTATAGAGCTGCATGAGATTATTCCACGCGGTAATCCGTTGAGGCAAGCAACTGAGGACTGGCATATTTATCTTGGGTTTTCACTGATTCCTATTGTTTTATACCGTTTGTTTTATATCTTGATATCCCCCATCCCACCTATTACGCCTCCCCCTCCTCAGTGGCAGGCAACGGTAACCAAGCTAATGAAGATATACCTTTATGTGTTGATGCTCGGAATGCCTCTACTGGGATGGATTTATTTAAGTGCCGATGGAGATGCGATTAATGTATGGAGCCTTCCTCTGCCGGCTATTACGCCGCAATCTGAAGGGCTGGCGGAGTTTGCCGAAGAGGCTCACGAAATATTAGGGCTGTCTGGGTACTTGTTTATTCCGGTGCATGCTTTTGCGGCCATTTACCACCACTTCCTGATTAAAGACAATACTTTAAGTAGAATGCTGCCGAAATTCCTTGTAAAGGATTAGGGTTGTTTCCGGAACACATCTCACCGCAAATATGTGATGTTGCTCCGCACATTGCTCATAAAGTCGGGTTAATTCTGCCGATACTCGAACTTACTCGAAAGACCGCATGCAATCGCGCCATGTCTGCCAGAACAGCTCGCTTGCAAACAGGGGGGCTCCATATACGGTCATTCGAGTAACTACTTATCAAACAATGTCTTTGGCTAACAGCCGCTGTTATTATTTACGTGGACGCAGCCCGGCCCAGCGTTTATTCTGCCTGCCAATAAAAAGAAAGAGGAAGAGCAGCCCATGTCTGGATTACTTTCCAGGGAGCGTATTATTGCGCCAGCCGACTACAATCGGTGGCGGGTTCCCGTCGCTTCGGTAGCCATTCATCTGTGTATCGGTTCTGTTTATGCCTGGAGTATTTACAATCCATCATTGACCAGGGTTTTTGGCGTGGTTACCAGTTCGGGAGACGACTGGAACCTTAGCCAGGTGGTATGGGTATTTACCGTCGCCATTGTATTTCTCGGTCTAGCTGCCGCGTTTGCCGGCAAGTGGCTGGAAAACGTGGGGCCACGCAAGGTTGGGGTAGTTGCCGCTTGCTGTTGGGGGGGTGGTTATATCGTCGGTGGCTTTGGCATCGCGACGCACCAGCTCTGGTTGCTCTATTTGGGTTATGGGGTTATTGGTGGTTGCGGTCTCGGCCTTGGATACGTATCTCCGGTTAGCACACTGATTCGCTGGTTCCCCGACCGTCGCGGCATGGCTGCCGGGATGGCGATCATGGGTTTCGGCGGTGGGGCGATGATCGGCACGCCGTTAAAAGAATATTTCATTCGACTGTTTTACCGTGCGCCAGAATTTCTTGGTGCAGCCTCCGACGTAAATCTGGTGACAGAGGCGGGCAGGCGCTTCGTCGAAGTTGGGGGGGTGCTGCAGGAAGTGGTAGTTGCCGGTGCCGCCGAAGTCAGGAATATGACCATTCCCGGACCAGAAGGTGTGTACGTTGTTAATTCCGGCGCTTCCGGCGTGGCGGAAACATTTTTTGTTATCGGTTTGATTTACCTGGTGGTCATGTTGCTTGCCGCATTCTCTTATCGCTTGCCGCCAGCAGGATGGAAACCAGCAGGATGGGAAGAGCCCGCAGCAGAAGAACGTGATGCTCTCATATCTGGAAACGATGTGGATATCGACCAGGCATTAAAAACCCCGCAGTTCTATCAGTTATGGGTGGTTCTCTGCCTGAATGTTACCGCCGGAATCGGCGTGTTGGGTGTTGCCCGCACCATGATCACGGAAATATTTGGCACGACGCTACCCAACACTGTCGATGCGGCATTTGCCGCAACCTATGTGGTGATGATTAGCGCGTTCAACATGGTGGGACGATTTATTTGGGCCAGCACATCGGATTACATAGGTAGACGTAACACCTACTGGATATTTTTCGTGTTGGGTATTGCGCTCTATCTCTCCATTCCGTTTACCGCAGCCCAGGTGAGCGCAGATCCTTCAATCATCTGGCTGATTTATTTTTACGCCGCAACCATGATTATCTTCACCATGTATGGTGGTGGTTTCGCCACCATTCCGGCCTACCTTGCCGACATTTTTGGTACCCGTTATGTGGGTGGTATTCACGGCCGATTATTGACCGCCTGGAGTACCGCAGGTGTGCTGGGACCACTGGCGATTACTTCGTTGCGCCAGAGTTCGGTAAACAGTGCGATCACCGACCTGATGGCCACCATAAATCCCAATGATTTTTTAGCGCAATTCGGTGCTCCGGTGGATCAGCTAGAGGTGTTGGTGGCGCAAAACTCGGTGACCATTTCCCGGCTGATGGAAATCGCGCCTGCCGGCACAACCAACCCAACCAGCGGTTTGTATAACTCAACCATGATATTAATGGCGGCGCTGTTGGCTATTGCACTGGTGAGTAACGCGTTAATGAAGCCGGTGGAGGCCAAACATCATATCGTTGATTAAAAACATCGACTATCCCTGACAACGCTGCTCTCGCCTGCTTGCGATTGTCCTTGCTCACATGAATCTACCGACTTTTTGCCCTGTCCTTTAAATATTCCACAGCGCGATCGGGATAATCCGTGAACACACCATCCACTCCCACCTGGAAATAAAATATTTCCAACAGTTTTTCAAAATCCTGAGCATATTGGGGTATTCGACCAGCATCCAGGCGAAACGTGAAGGGATGAACTTTGAGCCCTGCTTGGTGTGCATCCCGGACCAGTGTTGATACTTCCAGCTTCTCTACCGAGGAATCGTTAGAGACTATCATAGCCATATTCGGTCCTACGCCGCTAGCATAACGTGCGATTTCTTGCATCCCGCCTTCTTCATGCATCCACGAATAATCATAAACTTGAGCGATGCCATCGGCATTTGATTCAAACGTTTCCTGCCATGAATTCTCAGCAATCAATTGCACCAGGGGAATACTCATCTCCAATTCAGGCAGAAGCTCTGTAGCAACGTAGCGCAACTCATTGAAGTCAAATGTTTGCAGATAGACTCTGTCGGTGGCTGAAGTGTATCCATAGCGCTTCAGTACGGTAAGAATTTCTCGACTCAGGTTCTTGCCTTCCTGCCGGTGCCACCAAGGCGACTTTATTTCCGGATATATGCCGATGTTTTTCCCAGTTGATTGATTCAGGCCCTGAATGAATTCTATTTCTTCAGCAAAAGTGTGTACTTTAAAGTTGGACTTTCCAACAGGGAAACGCCCGGGAAAAATGGCCGTGGGTTCATTGTTACCGGAACCATTGTTACCGGAATCATCATCACTGGAACGGAATCCTTCCGAGACATCAAGCCGCCTGATTTCCTCCAAATTGAAATCCAGCACATAAAAATGACCGTCTTCCCGCGCCCGGCCAGGGAACTTTTCTGCAATATTAGTTACTCGATCCAAAGTCACATCATGTAGCACAACGAGCTGGTTATCGCGAGTCATGACGACGTCTTGCTCAATATAATCCGCCCCCATGGCATAGGCCATTGCCTTGGCTTCCAGGGTATGTTCAGGCAAATAACCACTTGCGCCGCGATGGGCTATTACCAACTTGTCCGCGGTCTGCGCCAGACTTGTTTGCATCAGCATGAGCATTAACATGAACAGAGAAATTGAGTGAGTCTTCATACTATTTACCAACGATTGCTAGTGCTCCTTCAAGTTGTCGTTCTTTTTTCAACATTCATGGCCATCGCTAAAAACAAAATCGACAGTAGACAGGCAAGGAATATAAGTAAAAAGCCGCCATTCCAGCCAAAAAAGTCTACCGTATAACCCAGTACAGCATTGGCTATAACGGTTCCCCCCAAATAGCCAAATAACCCGGTCAATCCTGCGGCAGTACCCGCTGCTTTTTTAGGGACTAATTCAAGCGCGAACAATCCGACCAGCATGACCGGGCCGTAAATTAGAAATCCTATAGCCATCAATGCAGCGATATCAACTCCGGGATTACCTGGAGGGTTGAGCCAGTAAATCAATATCGCCAGAGTCACCAAGATCATAAATAGAATTCCTGCGGGTGCACGCCTGGCTTTAAAATACCTGTCTGACATCCAGCCGCATAGTAGCGTGCCCGGTATTCCCGCCCATTCATAAAAAAAATAGGCCCAGGATGATTCATTTACTGTGAAGTCTTTGACTTCTTTTAAATACAAGGGCGCCCAGTCTAGAACACCGTATCGAATCAAGTAAATGAATACGTTGGCAATAGCTAAATACCAAAGCACTTTATTTGGAAAAATATAGGTAAAAAAGATATCTCGCCCACTCAATTCTTTTTCAGTTATATCGCCATAACCCTCTGGAAAATCGTTCTGCTTTTCTTCAATAGAGGGTAAACCGCAAGATTGCGGGGTATCTTTGAGGCTCAAAAAAGCGAATATGGCGATCCCACAGGCGACCGCAGCTGGTACATAAAAAACGGCACGCCAGTCATTGGTCCAGGCAAAACCCAATATAAAAAGTGGCCCAATAAGACCCCCACCAATATTATGAGCCACGTTCCAGGTGGATACGATTCGGCCCCTTTCCTTATGTGACCACCAGTGCACCATGGTTCTACCACAAGCTGGCCAACCCATACCCTGAAACCAGCCGTTTAAAAAAAGCAGACAAAACATTAATGCAACACTGGACGTCGCCCACTCCGAAAAACCAAATAAAAACATAATGCCTGAAGACAATGCCAGGCCCAGAGGTAAAAATATTTTTGGATTTGAGCGATCAGATACATTGCCCATAAGGAATTTTGACAAACCATAGGCGATTGCAATGGCAGAAAGCGCCAAGCCTAACTCACCGCGGGTATACCCATAATTCTCGATTAAATGGGGTATGGCCAGAGAAAAATTGCGCCGTACTAAATAGTAGCCCGCATAGCCGACAAAAATGCCGATAAAAATCTGCCAGCGTAGTTTCTGGTAAAGCTCTTCAGCCTCCTGTTCCGGCAGTCTTGGAGTGGTGGGTAAGGGTCGAAGTATTCCGATCATTAAGGTTCAAATCTTGATATTAAGAATGCACCCTTTCGGCAAGAACTTGATGCGACAAGCTAGCGCGGTTTTGGCTCGACACCGATCTGTCGCATCAACCACGGCTCAACAACCTCCGACAGAATACGACCCATCGGCCATTCCTTTGATCGGCCCATATGTCCACCAACCGGATTAACCCACGCTTGTTTAGGATCACCGTTTTGCATCATGAGATATAAATCAGCAATCGGTTGTTGAGTGTCGAGTTCACCATTTACCAGCAGCATCGGTGCAGATGGTTGTTCGATTAACCCACGTTCAACCAGGGATAATCTCGGGCCGTAGGCAAGAAACTCTTCCATTGTTTTGGTATCGTAGACCGCTGCACGAGCAGGAAACAGGTCGAATAAATACTCTTCGCTTAAAATTGCATGCTCCTGCCACTCCGGTTGATAGTACCCGTGAATACCCACTCCGTGAATTGCCGCACCTCGAACCCGGCTGGTCTCCAGGTACGCGACCACTGCAGCCCAATAGCCACTCCAACTCCGCCCTTGAATACCGATGCGATCCGCATCGATGTCATTGCGTGTTGCAAGATAGTCAAGCGCTGCCGAGAATACCCTCTCCGATCCGACATCTACTAGTACCGGGGATTGCCCGGTTCCAGGCATGTCCAATGCGAACACACCAACGCCATTTGCGATGTAGCGATCTGCACCGGCGATCACATCTTCTTTTCGTGAGTCCAAACCATTAATTCCAAGTATCAGGGGTACGGGTTCATCAGACGCTGGAACTCTAAGATAGGCGACTAGTTCCGAGCCTTCGAATGGAATCCGTACTGTTTCGACTGGCGGATCCAAAAGCTTGCCGTACTCGTTGAAAGCTCGTAGCGCGCTTTCGTACGACTCGCGCTTTCCATCGGAGTGCCGTTCAGTGGGCCAGCGACCGACATTAAAGTTACGCCATGCGTTGTAGTAAAGTTCGCGTGCTGCGTCACCCGAGGCATCCGCAGCGCGGGCCATATAGTCGTTACCATTACGCATCCAGACGTCTGCCCACAGATCCTGATCCAGGCGATCAAAATCAGCCATCGCTCGCTCGGCATCTTCCACCAGAACTCCGGTAATTGGACCAAGATTCTCGCTCGCACGGCGAATTGTCTCCTGTTTGAGCTCTCCCAAGCTACGGGGCCCCCAACTTTGGGCGCTAGCAGAACTGATTAATGCGAGCGCTCCAATCATGACGAGTAGCCCAGATATTAAATTTTTCTTGTTCATTACCACTCTCCTATTGAGCTATACACCTAAATAAGCATTAACTGAGGTTACATTGTGGTCAATTGTTAGACAAGAGCGTGTTCGCCACACAGTTAATGATAGCAATATGGTGTGCAGGAGAGCTCTCATTGTATTTATATATCTTATTGAATATAAACAACTAATATATTTATTATTTTATAAGTACCAACAAAAATACCAACAAACTAATTTGTGACCCCAGCAGTTTTGATGCTATTTGAGTAATTTTTGGAAGGGGCGGAGACTACCGATAGCTATTATTAAGTAACTGATTAATAAGTAACTAAATTATATGATAATAATTTATACCCCCAATAATACCCCCTAAATAGAAAGTAACCCCCAATAATTTACTACTTTAAGGCGTTCAATTATAAGGGCGAAAATTGATGTTCGATTAGCAAAGGTAGGGGGTGTAGGCACCCCTGTACTCGGATGTACTTCCTATATTTCTTGAGGCAAGGTATTATTCCGGTTGACCGATAGATTATGCGGTGCTAATTGTTTGGATAGAAGTTGCTTTCGCACAGTTCGGCGAGACGGAGGTTGGATGTTGCTGCGCCTTACAAAAAAGAATTTATTGATGTCGCTCGTGATCGTTTTCACACCCACTCTGCTTGTAGCGCAATCAAGTGGCGTGCCGGACGTTTCCGGGAACTGGCAGGTCATTCGGGAGTTTTTTTCCTGTGGGGAGTGGAACATTGATCACAACGGGCAGGTGCGGCAAGAGTGCACCGGTCCGATCGATCTGATGCCGGTAAATGCCAGAATGCGTGCGTGGCCGGGGTACTTTGACGAGCCGATGTCGGGTATGTGGGACTGTGCGCCGGCTCCGCTGCCGAGCATCCTGAGCCACCCTACGCCGACGAAGATCGTACAAAGGCCGGGCCGGGTACTCATCTCGTATGAACACGACGATGGTCGCCGAACTATCTGGATGGACGGCCGGAGCCATCCACCCCCGGGTGAGCTCTTCTACCACGGCCACTCGACCGGTCACTACGAAGGAGACACGCTAGTCGTCGAGACCACGAACTTCACTTTCGATCCTGACGGGCTGGACGATCACGGGCATCTCCCGAGCTCACCTCGTAAGCGACTGACCGAACGTTATACACGGACTGGTCCCGATTCACTCGAGCTCGAAATCACTATTGAGGATTCGCTCTTTTTGACCGAACCGTTTACATGGACGCGCCAGGTTCAGAGTACAACGTATCCACCCGGGGAGTGGGGTGCCTGTGACGCGGAGCAATCCAGGCGGCAGTTGGATACGATTCCCGTGTCCAAGTACCAGGACTAGGGAACTCTATAAGGGACTTTGCCGCGTCGACCGAGGAGAGAGATCATGAGATTGAGCACAATGAGTTTACTGACGGGTTCGGTTCTGCTGATGGCGGGCGGGCTTCAGGCACACCATTCCCACGTCCCTTTCTATGATCTCGATCAGGTCGTGGAAATCACCGGAGTCGTAAAGAAATTTCGCCTGATCAATCCACATCCGGAACTTCTTCTCGAGGTGATGGGAGCGAACGGCGAGCCGGAAGAAGTGATGGTTTACGCCCAGGCCTATGCCGGGCAGATGAGGGAGGTGGGAGGCTGGAATAATGACTCGGTGAAGGTCGGTGATACCGTCACGGCCGCGGGCCACCCGGGCCGTGGTTCCGTCACATCTGTGATGGGTCAAACTCTTACCACTCCGTCGGGTGATGTCCTCGATATGCGGTTTTTTGATCTCCTGAAACCCCCGGGGCCGCGCAGTCAATAAAGAGGCTGTGAGCCTTTAGACATCATATTAGCTTATACTTTAATGTTAATCGAGGCGTAATTTAGTGGCTTTATTGAGGGAGAATTTAATATGAGTAGGAATCATTCAGTGCGAACTTTGTTTGCGTGTTTTACATTAGTTATGGCGCTGCAGGTTGCTGCGCAAAAACCTGCAGCGAAATTTGTTATCAGCGACCTTGTTGCTACCGGCGCTACAGTCGTTAAGCTGTCCGACGGTTTCATTTTTACTGAGGGGCCAGCTGTCGATATAGACGGAAATGTTTACTTCTCTGATGTTCAAACTAGTAAGGCATATAAATGGTCCGTTGATGGAGAGTTAACGACGTTTCGAGAGCAAAGTGGTGGGAGTAACGGGATGTATTTCGACCAAACAGGGAACCTGCTCGTTTGCGAGAGTGGAGAAAGACGTGTAACACGAGTTTCGATCGATGGCAGTGTGTCCGTCCTTGCAGATAGCTACGACGGAAAGAAGCTAAATAGTCCGAACGATATCTGGGCCGACCCAAACGGAGGTATCTACTTTTCTGATCCACGTTTCCGTGACCAGACAGGCGTCGAGCAAGATGGCCATCACGTTTATTATATTCCAAGTGATGGCACACTGATTCAACGCGTAGTTGATAATCTGGAGGCGCCGAATGGCGTACTCGGAACGGCAGACGGTAGTAAGCTATACGTGGCTGATCATGGACCGGATACCGGTTCCGAGATGACTTACGTCTACGATATTCAATCGGATGGTAGGCTTGGAAATCGGCAGATAGCGGCACCGCAAGGATCTGATGGGATGACCTTGGACGAACACGGAAACCTTTATTTAACCAGTGAAGGCGTGGATATCTATACTCAGAGCGGTAACAAAATTGTATCTATCGATATTCCAGAAAGACCGACAAATGTTGTGTTCGGAGGTGTGGATCGCAAGACGCTGTTTATTACCGCGAGAACTGGTATTTACTCGCTGAAGATGATGGTGCGTGGACAATAATTCCTGTTATTCAGAAAGAGAGGATTGGAAATGAGCCATGCTAATCGACGTATATTTTTGAGGAAGGCAATAAGTGTCGCGTTGGCAATCTGTTATACCCAAACGTCGCGAGCGCAGGGAGTGGGGTCAGTGGCTACGAATCCACGGCGAATTGACGTTCATCACCCTTTAGGGTTTATAACTAAATTTCTGTCCGCCAATATCACCAACTAAAATTGGGTTATAGATGCTCATCTGGATGGTGTCTGCTGAGCTACTGCAAATACTGCCGCGCTTCCTGCAATCCGGTGAGTGATTCACGACCGTCCCAAATTTCGCTAAGCTTCCGGTATTGCGTCGCGGCACCCTCTGCATTGCCAGTCCGCTCGTACGCCCGCGCCAGACCGAGTAAGGATCGCGGACGATTTGGCATTCGAATTAAAGACGTCTCGAATTTCGCAATTGCATCTTCGAGAAGATCAAGTTCCAGTAAAATTTCTCCATATGCTATTCTTTGTGAGTAAATGAATCCCGACTTGAACAAAAAGTAAGAGGAACACTCAAATGACTGATTTTATGAAAACCTATGAAAAGCAAACATATGCGCTAATGCGAATTATGTCTGGGTTTCTATTTCTATGGCACGGAACCA
>JABJKL010000130.1 GCA_018660405.1 Pseudomonadota bacterium
AATGGGTAAAGGTAAAGGTAATCCTGAGTATTGGGTGATGGAAATTCGCCCCGGGCACATGCTGTACGAATTGGAAGGTGTGACCGAAGAGGTTGCTCGTGAAGCATTCCGATTGGCTTCTGCGAAACTGGCCATTACCACATCATTTGTTAAGCGGCAGGCAGCATAATGAAAGCTTCAGAAATAAGAGATAAATCAGACCAGGAGTTGAAGGATGCTCTAATCGAGCTGCGCAAAGAGCAGTTCGGTTTACGCATGCAGCGAGGCAGTGGGCAGCTCGGGAATCCTGCGCGTTTTAAAGAAATACGTCGTGATGTGGCACGTGTAAATACAATTATCACTCAGCGTGCGCAGCCCGAGCCCGCAGGTGAACAATCGTGAGTAAGCAAGCTATGAGTGAAGGTCCTGAAGGTATAGGTGAAGGGTTGGGTGAAAGTGTGGCTAATAAGGCGGGTGCACGCATGGTCGAAGGCCGCGTGGTTAGTAACAAGGGTGAAAAAACAATCGGCGTACTTGTTGAGCGACGTGTTAAGCATCCGCTGTACGGCAAGATTATTACGCGCTCTACCCGATTTCTGGCGCACGACGAGTCAAATGAATGTGGTGAAGGCGATATGGTGCAAATTGAAGAGTGCCGCCCTTTGTCCAAACATAAATCCTGGCGCCTGATTAAGGTTGTCAGCAAAGCGGTTTAAGGCTGTTTACGGTGAACAGGGGAAGAGGTTGATCTTATGATTCAGATGCAATCAATGCTGGAAGTAGCTGACAATAGCGGTGCTCGAAAACTAATGTGCATCAAAGTGTTAGGTGGTTCCAAGCGCCGTTATGCTGGCGTAGGCGACGTGGTAAAGGTGAGTATTAAAGAAGCCTTGCCTAACTCGCGCGTTAAAAAAGGTGACGTATATGATGCGGTCATCGTACGTACTCGTAAGGGGGTTCGTCGTAATGACGGGTCGGTGATTCGCTTTGATAAAAATGCAGCCGTTTTACTGAACCCAACCCTGCAACCGGTAGGTACTCGTATATTTGGCCCGGTCACTCGCGAACTTCGTGGTGAGCGGTTTATGAAAATTATTTCTTTGGCACCAGAAGTACTGTAACAGCTGAACAACAAGAGTTATTGGATCGAAAAGATGCAAAAAATTAAAAAAGGTGACGAAGTCGTAGTCCTGGCGGGGTGCGACAAAGGTAAGACTGGCAGTGTACTTCGCCTGTTAGGCAAAGATCGTGCGTTGGTCAATAACGTGAATATCGTCAAGAAACATACGAAACCGAACCCGATGGCGGGTGTAACCGGTGGCATACTCGAGCAGGAGTCACCTATTCATTTGTCTAATGTGGCGATTTATAACAGCAAGACATCCAAGGCCGATAAGATTTCCATTGAGACGGGCGACGATGGTAAGCGCTATCGCGTTTATCGTTCCAGCGGTGATCGTGTCGACAGCTAACTCAGGCTGAATTCACGAGATAGCACGAGATAGAGAGTTACACTTTAGTTAGGAAATAGCAGCAAAGATTAAGGCAAGAATTATGGCTAGATTACAAGAAACATATCGAAAAGAGGTTGCTCCGGCATTGCTGAAGGAGTTTAACTTCAAAAGTTCAATGCAAATTCCGCGCATTACCAAAGTCACTCTTAATATGGGGCTTGGTGAGGCGATTGGTAACCGAAAGGTATTGGAAGCCGCAACACAAGACATCATGGCCATATGTGGCCAACGGCCAGTTATTACACTGGCACGGAAGTCAGTCGCGGGGTTCAAAATTCGTGATGGATGGCCTATTGGCGCCAAAGTTACATTGCGCCGTGAGCGAATGTATGAGTTCCTGGATCGATTGATTTCAGTCGCTATTCCGCGTATTCGTGATTTCCGCGGGCTCAACGCAAAATCTTTTGACGGGCAAGGCAATTATTCGTTCGGTTTACGAGAGCAGATTGTGTTCCCGGAGATCGAGTATGACAAGGTTGACGCAATGCGCGGTATGGACGTTACGATTACAACCAGCGCCAGGACTGACGAAGAAGGCGAAGCCTTGTTGCGTGCTTTTGGATTTCCACTCAAAACTAAACCGGTGATAGAAAATACCGACGCGGCTGCCTGAACGATCAGGCCTTAAAAAGTAATTACGACATTGGATTAAACAATATGGCTAAGAAATCAATGCTTGCCCGCGAAGTTAAGCGGCTAAAACTAAACAATCGTCACGGCGCTAAACGTGTTGCATTACGCGCTGCGATAATTGATGAGTCGTTGAGTTACGATGAGCGTTGGGATGCGATGATTTCATTGCAGAAGTTACCGCGTGATTCGGCGAAGATCCGGCAACGTAATCGTTGTGCACTAACCGGCCGGCCACACGGCTACTACAGAAAATTCGGCCTTAGCCGAAACAAATTGCGTGAAATCATTTTGCTTGGGCAAGCGCCCGGTGTATCCAAGGCAAGCTGGTAGGCAATCCTCTATTCAATGAATACGGAATAAGCTTCGCGCTAAATATTACGCTGCCCCGTACTGTTTGTGCGGATATCGAATTAGAAAGCTACAAAGGTAAAAGAAGGATAAAAGGTACATAGTTATGATGACAGACCCAATAGCGGATATGTTGACCCGCTTACGAAACGCTCAGAAGGCTGAAAAAGCGACCTTGACTATGCCTGCGTCTGGAACAAAAGCCGCTATTGCAGCGGTGCTAAAAGACGAGGGGTATATCACTGAGTATTCGATGAGTGGTGAAGGTGCTGCACGCCAACTTGAAATCACGCTTAAGTATTTCGAAGGCGAAGCAGTAATGGCTGAAATTAAACGAATTAGTAGACCTGGGTTGCGGATATATAAAGGGTCTGATGAGCTACCTTCCATCAATGGCGGTTTAGGCGTAGCCATTATTTCTACTAACAAGGGCTTAATGACCGATCGTGCCGCACGTGCTGCGGGTGTTGGTGGTGAAGTTCTTTGTGCGATTAGTTAGGCGTTTTTGAAGGGTTTAGTTTAGAGGATTTATTATGTCTAGAATTGCAAATAATCCAGTCGTCGTGCCAGCAGGTGTCGAAGTAAACCTCGCCGATAATCTGGTTAGGGTGAAAGGGCCGAAGGGTGAGACTGAATGGAATGCTCATACTGACGTTAAGGTTATTTTTGAAGATGGCCAGATCACCTTTGGAACTAACAAAGATAGTAAACAGGCTGCTGCATTGGCAGGCACTACTCGTGCTCTGGTTAATAATATGATGGTTGGTGTGAGTGAAGGGTTTGAGCGCAAGCTGACTATTATTGGGGTGGGTTATCGTGCACAGGCTCAGGGCAAAAAACTGAATTTGACACTTGGATTTTCGCACCCGGTTACGTATGACTTGCCGGAAGGCATTTCGATCGAGACCCCGAGCCAAACAGAAATTGTAATTAAAGGCATTGATAAGCAGCAAGTTGGCCAGGTGGCAGCTGAGATCCGTGCGTTTCGACCGCCCGAGCCCTATAAAGGTAAAGGTGTGCGTTATGCCGACGAACATGTTGTTCGTAAGCAGGCCAAGAAAGCCTAATGGCATCTCGTGAGAACTATTAAGAATTGATATTTTAGGTAAATTATATGTCGGATAAAAAATCATCTCGCTTGCGTCGCGCACGAAAGACGCGCGCCAAAATAGCGCGTTTTGGGGTTGATCGTCTCAGCGTTCACCGAACACCACGTCACATCTACGCACAAATTATTGATGCGAGTGGAGAGAAAGTGGTGGCGAGTGCATCGACTATCGATAAGACATTACGTAAATCGGTTAAATATGGCGGTAATGTTGAAGCTGCCAAGGCGGTCGGCAAACGTATAGCAGAGCTGGCTAAAAAAGCCGGTATTAAAAAAGCAGCTTTTGATCGTTCCGGGTTCCGTTACCACGGCCGCGTTCAAGCACTTGCAGACGCGGCTCGTGAAGCCGGTCTGAAAATTTAGAGGGCGAATAATATGGCTAATCAACGTAGAGATAATCGCGATCCTGATCAAGAAAGTCACGAGCAGCTGATCAACATTCGGCGCGTTGCTAAAGTGGTTAAGGGTGGCCGAATATTTGGCTTTTCAGCGTTAACCGTTGTCGGTGATGGCAATGGCCGTGTTGGCATAGGGCGTGGCAAAGCACGTGAAGTTCCTTTGGCTGTTCAAAAAGCAATGGAGTCTGCGCGACGGGATATGACTAACGTAAATCTTAAAGGGGCAACTTTACAGTATCCAGTAGTTGCTACTCATGCTGGATCGACGGTGGTTATGCGGCCAGCATCAGAAGGTACTGGAATTATCGCTGGCGGCACAATGCGCGCAGTATTCGAGGCGGTTGGCGTAAGAGATGTGCTGGCCAAGTGCATAGGTTCTACCAACCCGGTAAATGTTGTTCGAGCGACATTAAAAGGTTTGCGATCAATTAATAGCCCTGAGAACGTTGCGGCAAAGCGTGGCAAATCAGTTGCTGAGATTCTGGCTTAAGTCAGGTTCGCTAAAACACTTGATTTATAAATTGAGTTAAAAATTATTGAGTTAATTCCATTGAGTTAAAACATGGCTAAAGATAAAACAGTAAAAGTAACGTTGAAAAAAAGCCTGATCGGCCGAGGTCGTAAACAAATTGCTTGCGTCAGAGGTCTTGGCTTGCGCCGGTTACATCACACGGTTGAAGTGACAGACACGCCATCGAATCGAGGCATGATGAATAAGATATCGTTCATGCTGGCCATCGAAGAAAAATAGATAGAAAAATCGGTAAGAAGAAGCATAGTAGAGGATTAGCAAATGAGACTGAATACTATAAAACCTGCTGTAGGGGCCAAGAAAAATGCCAAGCGAGTCGGTCGTGGTATGGGCTGCGGCTCAGGCAAGACCGCAGGTCGAGGGCATAAGGGACAGAAATCCCGCACCGGTGGAACTATTCGAATCGGGTTTGAAGGTGGCCAGATGCCTATTCAACGTCGCTTGCCGAAACGTGGTTTTAAATCTGCCATGTCGCTTGTGACAGCGGAAATACGTTTGCATGAGCTGAATAAAGTGGCCGCTGGCGACGTGGATTTAAAAGCATTGCTTGACGCCGGTTTAATCAACCGCAATATTCTTCGAGCCAAGGTTGTGCTTTCAGGCGAATTGAATCAAGCGGTAACGCTTAAAGGTATTCGGGCGACAGCCGGTGCGAAAGCGGCAATCGTAGCTGCTGGGGGCAAGGTCGAAGACTAATGGCTGACCAAGGTATAGCAGGCGGCTTGTCAAAGCTGAAAGAGTTACGCCAGCGCATATTTTTTGTGTTGGGGGCTTTCCTCGTTTATCGAATAGGTACGCATATTCCAGTGCCAGGTGTAGATCCTGCAGCGGTTGCAGAAATGTTTCGCCAGACGCAGGGTTCTATTCTTGATGTCTTGAATATGTTTTCTGGTGGTGCCTTGCAGCGCTTGTCGGTTATGGCACTTGGTGTTATGCCTTATATCTCTTCATCGATTATTATGCAGATGATGACCTCTATAGAACCTCGCTTGAAGCAACTCAAGGCAGAAGGTGAATCGGGTCGTCGCAAGATTCAGCAATATACTCGTTACGGTACCGTGATACTGGCTATATTTCAGGGGATCGGTATTTCTACGGCTGTTCAGGGTCAGCCTGGAGTAGTTTTAACGCCGGGCTTGGGGTTTACCGTTACCACCGTGATCACTCTGGTCGCAGGTACTATGTTTTTAGTGTGGCTAGGTGAGCAAATCACCGAGCGTGGAATCGGAAACGGCATGTCACTGATCATTTTTGCAGGTATTGTTGCCGGTTTGCCTGCAGCGGTAGCAGGCACACTTGAGTTGGCGCGTACTGGTGAGTTTAGTCCTTTATTTGTTATTGGCTTGCTAATGGGCGTGATCGTTATTACCGCTTTTGTGGTTTTTATCGAGCGAGGTCAACGTCGTATTACGGTCAACTATGCCGCACGTCAGCAGGGTCGGCAAATGATGCAAGCCCCAGCCAGTTATTTCCCGTTGAAGATGAATATGGCGGGCGTGATACCACCTATTTTTGCTTCCAGTATTATTTTATTTCCGGCCTCTCTGGTTAATTTCTTCGGTACCAGCACGGAAGGCGTAGCGGGTGCTTTACGTAACTTTTCGACACTCATGCAACCCGGCGAGCCGGTCTATACCTTGCTTTATGTAGGTATGATTTTGTTCTTTGCGTTCTTTTATACCGCATTGACATTTGACCCAAAAGATATCGCAGAAAACCTTAAGAAATCGGGCGCCTTTGTCCCGGGCATTCGTCCTGGTCAACAGACCGCTAATTATATCGATAGTGTTGTATCCAAGTTAACTTTGGTAGGCGCGTTCTACCTATGTATAGTTTGCTTATTGCCTGAATTGATGATTGTAAATTGGAATGTACCTTTCTATTTTGGTGGAACATCACTGTTAATAATTGTTGTTGTACTGATGGATTTAATGGGGCAAGTACAGTCGCATTTAATGTCACAGCAGTATGAGAGCTTGATGAAGAAGACTAACCTTACCGGAGGGTCGCGCCGTCGCTAGGGTTAAAACCTAACAGCTAATACCTAAGGCTCAGGACCCAGGCACAAGCAGGTTACAAATTATGAAAGTTAGAGCATCAGTTAAGAAAATTTGCCGGAATTGCAAGATCGTTCGACGCAAAGGTGTGGTTAGGGTTATTTGTACAGATCCACGTCATAAGCAGCGTCAGGGTTAATCAGTATCAAGTTATATAAATGCTTGAATCGATAGTATTAAATCAGTATGCTACGCGCCCAATTTTAGGCCTGTAGTTTTAAACACCGGAGGCTCACAGTGGCTCGAATTGCTGGCATCAATCTGCCCAGTCATAAACATATAGAGATTGCGTTAACATCTATTTACGGTGTCGGTCGTCCTCGTGCGCAGAAAATCTGTGACAACGCCGGCGTTGCCCGTAACACGAAAGTTAATGCCTTGAATGAAGATCAGGCGGAGAAGCTCCGTCAGACGGTTGCGCAATTTGAGGTTGAAGGTGACCTGCGTCGCGAGGTCTCAATGAACATCAAACGGTTGATGGATTTGGGGTGCTATCGCGGTTTACGCCATCGTCGGGGGTTGCCGGTAAATGGGCAGCGTACCAAAACCAATGCAAGGACTCGTAAGGGTCCGCGTAAACCCATTAAGAAGTAAAAAAGCAACCAATAACTAACTAACAGCTAACTAACACCTAACCAACAGCTAACTATGGCAACTGCGTCCAAATCAAAAAAGAAAGTTAAAAAGCACGTCGTCGACGGTATTGCGCACGTGCATGCAACGTTTAACAACACAATCATCACGATTTCAGATCGTCATGGCAATGCACTTTGTTGGGCGACTGCTGGTGGGTCTGGTTTTCGTGGCTCGCGGAAAAGCACGCCGTTCGCAGCTCAG